>JAMCSP010000001.1 GCA_023378865.1 Candidatus Parvarchaeota archaeon
AACCCGCATAAAATTCCTTTTCATTGAAGTTTGTGTATGAGTAAATGCTGTCTATAGAATCCATTACAAGTTCCTTGTCAACTATATCTACATCGAACTTTTTGCTTTCACTTTTAATTATCTCACCGTATTCTTCTGCATATTTTATCTTGTTCTTTATAAGTTTATAAATGGAATCAAAGTCCATCTCTTTAATGGAAAAAAGAATGTCATAGGTTTCATTTGCTTTTATTTTATATGCAATATTTCCAGGTACATATTTGTTCTGCACTTCTCCCTTATCTAAGTAATGGGTAAGGCCCCTTTTTAATGAATATAAACCTGGAGAGTGCACTCCATAGTATTCTTCTCTTTGAAAATTTCCGTTTGGAAAGTAGGCGTATGCAGCTTTGCCATTTAATTCTGCTTTTATTCCATTTTTTATTTCTGTTAGATTATATCGTTTCCCTTTTTCATAGTTTTCGTCTCTTTTTCTTATGTTTATCCCCGCTTCACATGTTACAGTAGAATCGAAGCTTGGGGTTATAGAAACTAAAATAGAGTCATCGTAGCATTTAACTTCTTCCATTACTTTTCCCTTTGATGTTTCAAATAGCAGTGTGGAAAACTGTGAATTGTAAAATGAAAATTTTTTGAAGTTGGCTTCTGACAGGAATTCATCATCAAGCTTGAAAGCAAAGTAATCAAAGTATTTCTGGCTTCCTTTCCATATGCCGCACCACTTAGAACCGAACTCGCCATTATTAAATCGAAAGAGAAACATCCCGTTTTTGGACATTACATGAACAATTGGCTCCATATCTATTTGTGTTTTTCACAAAATTTATCCTTTTCAAAGAGGTAAGACCACAATAAATATTACAAATCTTAAAATAGGATGGATTTCAACACTATTTATGAAGGTATTTGTAGGAACATCTGGATGGAATTACAGCTGGAATGATGAAAATACTTTAGATTGGTACGTTGAAAATACTCCTTTCAACGCAATAGAATTAAATTATAGCTTTTACAGGTTTCCAACTGCAAAGTCTGTAATATCATGGAAAAGCTCGGGTGGTAACCTGTCCTGGTCTGTTAAAATGAATAGGATAGTTACACATCGTTTAAGGCTAAACGAAAATTCGTATAAATACATAAAGGATTTCTTAGGTATATTCAGAAAATCACGGCTTAAGCTTGACAATGTTCTTTTTCAGCTTCCGCCTTCGATGGATATAAGAAGTATAGACAGGATTTTTAAGATAGCGGAGTTATTTGGAAGAGACAAAACAGTATTTGAAGCAAGGAATACATCGTTTTTTAACGGAGATGTTTATAAATTATTTAGGAAAAAAGGTGTAACGCTTGCAAGTATTGATTCCCCTATCGGTAACTTTTATGTTAAAACCACAGATAAAGTATATTTAAGGCTGCACGGCAGAAAAACATGGTATAACTACAGATATTCCAGAACACAGCTTGCCAATATATTGGAAAGGATTGAAAAATTAGAACCAAAAGCATTATACATATTTTTTAACAATACAGGTATGTTTTATAACGCTAAAATGCTTGTTGATATTATAAATAAAAAACATGGAAATATTTTACGTAACAAGCAATGAAGGCAAGTTCCTCGAAGCAAAGGCCCTAATTCCCGGATTAAAACAATTGTCATTGGATTTGGAAGAACTGCAGTCTTTGGATCCTTTAGAGATAGCAAAACATAAGGCATTGGCAGCTATGAAGAAGGTTAAGTCTAAAAGTTTAGTAGTAGATGACGTTTCTTTATACTTAGAGGCGTTTGATTACAAGCTACCCGGACCGCTTATAAAGTGGTTTCTTTTATCGGTAGGCAGCAAAGGAATTTATGAGATTGCAGAGAAATTTAAGAAATATGGGGCATTTGCAGTATGCACCCTGTGTTATGTCGATAGGAAAGGAAAAATTAAGGTATTCACAGGGAAGGTGAAAGGTAAAATAGTAAGTTCTAGCAATAATTCAAATAAAAGCTGGGATTATGTTTTTATGCCGGATGGGAAGGATAAGACATTTGCCGAAATGTCTCCATACGAAAAGAATCTTATAAGTCACAGGGGATTGGCAATAAAAAAACTAAAAAAATACCTAGGAATTTGAATATTTCTTTAGTGCTATTTTCATTGCATTTCTATATGAAACAAAGCCGATTATAACTACTACAAAGATGACTATAAAGAAGCCTATGCCTAAGTCATGCAGATTATGGATTTGCAGAGGGGTTATAACTCCAAATGTAAGGATCTGCGGAAATATTATTATGCTTACGCCCGCTATGACGAATGCCAAACCGCCGTAAAGCAACACACTTGAAGATATATACCTTGCAATAAACTGCAGTCCTTTCATGCTTATTTTCTTTATCTTCTTTATCCAGGTTCCAAATAAAGCTCCGAAAGTAAACTGCATGGTCATTGTTCCCAATCCGAACATCAATCCGGGAAGAAATGCAACATAGGCATTTGGCATATTAGGTACGAAGACAAAGTAAATTATCAATGCAAAAGCACCGAATCCAAATCCTGCTATTAATCCATGTATAAAAGCCATCCATGTCTTTACGTCCCTTTTATAGAAATCACTGTCTTCATGCCTAAATTTTTTCTTTAATCCGTTGCTTATCCATTCATTTACCTCTATATGCGGGTAAAAACTTCCGTATTTTACATAATGTCCTGCAATGTACATTACCGCTCCGACTATTGAGTATACTATACCGAAGAAAAGCGGAGAGGAAATGAAATCCTTAAAGGCATATAGACCAAATGCAAACACAAAGAATATTAGCTCGGACATCAACGCTCTTTGCAGTGTAAAACCGGCTGAGAATATAGCTCCTACTTCTGCACCCTTTTTTGTGCTGCCACTGCCCACAGCATATGAAAATGTGATCGGCCAGGTATGCTCATCGGGTGTTATACCATGCACTATTCCTAGTAAATAAGATAAAAGCAGTGTGATATAAACACCAGCATATACAGGATTAAATAAATTTATTGCCATTTATAATAGAGAATAAGCTTATGCTTTAATTTACCTCATTTCTTATAAATCTCTTTTTATATTTAAATCTTTTTAATTTGGAGGTATACCTTCATTTATATAGTTATTATTTTAAGTATGAAATTTTATAATAAGTATGATAAAAGGGATAGCTTCCGATTTAGACGGTACTTTGATAGATACTGCAAAGTTGCTTGCGGAAGCATGGAAAGAAGCTTTTAAGTCAGATGGCATAGATGTAGGTTATAGTGAGCTTTATAAAAATACAAAAGGGATATCTTCTAAAGATATAATCCGTAAGTATAAAAAAGAAAGCAGTCCTGAGGATTTAAACAGGATAAAAGAAAAAAGAAGGTCAAATTTCATAAGGCTTGTAGATCAAGGCAACAATCTTCTTTATCCCGAAACCATTAAAGTTATAAGGGAGATAAGGAGCAAAGGCATAAAATTTGCTATTTCAACAGGTATGTCAAAAGACCTTCTTGGTAAGGTTTTAGAGTTATCCGGATTAGCTAAAGTGGTAGATGCAGTTGTCAGTTCCGACGACGTTCAAAATGGAAAGCCAGAACCTGATATCTTTCTAGAAGCTTTCAAAAGAATAAATGTAAATCCTAAAGAGGGCATAGTAGTTGGAGACAGCGAAAATGATATTATGCCTGGAAAGAAAATAGGAGCGTTTACTGTCTTTATATCCAGAGAAGGAAATCAATCAAGTATTGCGGATGCAAATATAACAAATTTGGAGGAGCTCTTGCAGTTTTTATAAAATGGAAAATGCCATTTCAGTGCAAAATCTCTATAAGAAGTTCGGAAAGACAGTTGCTTTAGATGGCATATCCTTTAATTCAATGGAAGGCGTCAATATAATTCTTGGCCCAAATGGTGCCGGAAAAAGTACATTTCTAAGGTGTGTAATAGGTCTTTATAAGCCAAGTAGCGGTTCAGTTTTAGTGTTTGGTAAAAGGCCCTATTTTGATGACGAAATTAGAAATAAAATGGCGCTTCTTTCAGACAATTATGCACTTTACGATTTTTTGACCGTAAAGCAAAATCTTAGGTTTTTTGGTAATCTCTACAAGCTTAATGACAATGAGATATACGAAAAAAGCAAGAAGATATTAAAAGAGATGGATGCTCTTAAATTTTTTGATAGAAAAGTTGTTGAGTTAAGCAGGGGAACCAAGCAGAAGATAGCATTCTGCAGGGCAATGCTTAATGATCCTGACGTTTTGCTGCTTGACGAGCCTACTGCTTTTTTGGATGCCAGTTCTTCGGAATGGATAAGGAATTTTATTCTGGATTACGGAAAAAAGAAAAAGACAATACTTTTTGTAACGCAGAAATTGGACGAGGTTTCAAGGTTTAATTCAAGGCTGGTTATAATGAGGGAAGGCAGGGTTGTAGAGGATACTACGACCTACAATATATATAATGAAATTATGAAGTCTTCTAGTGTACTGATAAGATTTGCAAGGCCTGTAGCAGTTTCTATACTTAGGAGGACAGGCTTTAAGTTTGAAGCAATGGAAAGCAAGGAAGTGAGCAGCGCAAAATTTTACATAAACAGCTATAGAGATGTAAATCTTTTGATAAGCAAGTTAATAAAGAACAAGGCCTTTGTGCTTGGAATAGACTACATAGAACCATTAGTGGAGAGGATTTCAAAAGGCGGTTAATTATGAAGCTAAACAAAGTATACCAAGTTACTTGGAAGGATGTAAAGGAAACCTTCAGCAGCATACTAATTTTTGGGCCTATGTTTGGGATACCTTTGGCCTTTGCTGTTATCCTTCCAGTTTTATCTTTGTACATAGCAGTTCATGAAGCACCAAGCATTGCAGCAGCGATAAAAATACCCAACATAAGCGCAGCTTTGCCTGCTTTTAAAAGCATAGCTTTCATGGATTACTTCTCTATAAACATCTTAGGACCGATAACTATGACAATGCCTATAATAACTTCAGCAGTTATAGCGGCAGACAGTTTTGCCGGAGAAAAAGAAAGGAAAACCGCCGAGTCATTGCTTTCAACACCATTAAGCAAGACAGAACTTTTACTTGGCAAGATCTTTGCTTCTTTTTTACCGGCAGTTGTAATGGCAGTTATAGCATTCGCTCTTTACGGCTCTATTGTGAACTATCTCTCTTTTCAGCAGTTCCATCTTTTTATCCTTCCCACTTTGCCGTGGCTGCTTATGCTAGCAGCGGTGCCTTTTCTTGCTCTTGCTCCAATATCAATAGTAGTTTTGATATCCTCGCACGTTAAAGGAGTGAAAGAAGCACAGCAACTTACCTCTCTTTTAGTGCTTCCTTTGCTGGTTTTGCCGTTTGCTTCGCTTTTAGGCCTGGCTTCTCTATCGGTTTCCTTCATGCTTTATCTTATTCTTTTCTTAGCAGTGTTTGATTTTGTCCTTTTCTATGTAAGTCTGGCGGTTTTTCACAGAGAATCGCTTATAAGTTAATTTATAGCGTACTTTTTAATATTAAAATAACTTAAATTATCTATGAAGATAGTCTTTACGGATGTAAGCGATTTTGAATATCCCCTAATATCAAAGTTTGCAGCAGATAATAAGGATTTAACGGTTGAAATATACAAAGAAGACGTAAACAAACTGCAGGATAAAGATTTTGATACAGATATGCTTTCTGTCTTTATAAATTCAAAGATTTCAACAGATCTAATAGCTAGATTTACCAAACTAAAGTTCATATTTACTCGTTCTACAGGTTTTGATCACATTGATATACAGGCATGTAAGGAAAAAGGGATAAAAGTATGCAATGTGCCTGATTACGGGAGCCAAACCGTTGCAGAGTTTACATTCTTTCTCATGCTTTCTTTATTTAGAAAAATAAACTTTTCAAACAATAATGGTGTAAAATTTTCAAGAGGGAAAGAGCTTTACGGCAAGACTATCGGCATAGTAGGGGCAGGCAAGATAGGAAACAATGTAGGTAGGATAGCAAAGTCATTTGAAATGAACACTATATATTATAACAGAAGCAGAAGCGATTATCTTGAAGGGCTTGGTGCTAAAAAGGTAGAGCTTGAAGATTTACTAAAGGATTCAGATGTAGTTACCATACACGTTCCGTTAAACGAAGGAACTTTTCATCTTATAAACAGAGAAAACATAAAATTGATGAGAAAAGATGCAGTTATAATAAATACTGCAAGAGGTGCTGTCTTAGAAACGGATGCAGTTATAGAGGCACTGGATTCAAAAAGGATAGGCGGAGTAGCACTTGATGTAATTGAAGGCGAGGAGTTTTCTGGCAGGGAAATGGAAATAATAAGAAAAAAGGAAAACTACGACGTACTTAAAAATGTATTGGAGAGAAGTTTGCTTCGGAACTTTGAAAATGCCATACTGACACCGCATATTGCATATGACACTGAAGAGGCATTATCAAGGATAATTGAATCTACCTGTGACAATATATTGAAAGCAAATAAAGGGTTAGAAGTCAGTAATATTGTTGCATAAAAATGGAAAAATGGTTTGTAAATAAAAATGTGCTTTATCTTTCTCTGTCGGCTTTCTTTGCAGATGCAGGATACCAAACAGTAATAGCTTTATTTCCTATCTTTCTTGTTCTTTTCCTGAAGGCCCCAGTTTATTATCTAGGTATAATCTATGCTTTGCAATATGGCATAGGAGCAATATTTGCATATGTTGGAGGGGTGCTTGCGGACAGATACAGCAAGAAGAAGGTTGCAATAATAGGAAATTCCTTGATACCAATACTGTCATTTTTAGGTATAGCATCTAGTCTTCTTTTATCCCCTTTGCTTTTTCTTTTTGGATGGTGGGCCAGGGATTCTAGAAGCCCTGCAAGAAGAGCATTGGTTGCATTGGCTTCTGATGAAAAGCACAGGAAAAAGGCCTTTGGCGTTTTACATGCTCTAGACCTGGGTGGCGGGGCAGTTGGCATAGTTTATCTTATAATACTCCTTTACTTTGGTGTAGAATACAGCATATTGTTTCTAATAACGATCATTCCTCTGATTATATCAACGCTTTTTATAGTAAAATCAAACGTAAATGAAAAGATAAAGGCCGCTTTAAAAACGAAAGCAAACACCAGAAAACTGGCAATAAACAGGGAAACGATGTTTGGTGTTCTTATTGCAACCTCTTTATTCGGCTTCAGTTACTACAGCTTGGGTTATCCAATACTTACAATTGCTCAGAGCTCAAATGATGTTTTTGGTGTTTTTTCTTACCTTATATTCCTTCTAATATCCGCATTTGCCGGTTATTATCTTGGAAGCAGGATAAGTAAAATGAGAATAGTAAGCTCTCTTTCTCTTCTGGGATATGCTCTTGCAGGTATAGGTTCCTTGTTAATAGGTATTTTTTACATTTTCAGCTTAAATATAACCGTAGCATATCTTGGAGTGCTTGTTTTGGGATTTGCGGTCGGCGCCATAGAAACATTTGAACCGACTATAATATCATTTACTTCCGCAAAGGAAAAGAGCGCAAAGAGCTTTGGTTACCTATCTTCTTCTAGAAGCATAGGTTTATTCACTGGAAATTTACTCATGGGTATCTTGTATTTCTTCAGTCCTTTTTATTCGTATGTCTACGCCTTTTTAGTTTCGATGGCAGCTGCATTAATAGTCTATATTTTTGGAAGAAAACTCGCGTTAAAGTAATTTAATATTAAATTTAATACATTTAATAAAAAATTAGTCAATACTACGTCTTTTGAGATTTTGGATTAATTATAATCTCCTTTAATAATTCATTTTTCTTATTTAGGTGTATCTCGTAAAAGACTTAGTCTATAAAAAGAATGCTTAAATTTTACTGCTATATTAAATAAAATGGCCAACCTTATATTTTGGGGCATTTTAGGGCTCATTATAATAATAGTTCTTTACTACTTTGATTTTCCATGGATAGTCGGCACATACATAGTCTCATACTCTTCTACAAATAATTTCTGCCCGCCGATTTCAAGAGGCATACCTGTAGGAGTAGCAAGCTACGGCCCCTTCTCAACATTCTCAGAGGTGACAGGGTATGCAAATATTTCGAGTATAAATGTAAGCGGCGCAAGTTTACAACTTAACAATGCATTACAAGTGGATTTTTATGGTGGACAGCAGGAAAACTATTGGATCCAGAATGTTTTGGTTATAAGTCCACAAGGGTATTATTTCGTTGACAATATTTGGAGTCTTTTTCCTGTTCAGGACGGGGTTTTACCACAAAGTATAGTAGGAAAAGGGGGAGTTTCAACTTATAATAGTTTGTATTACTACTCTTTTTCAACGAATAGAATAACTTCCTCTGAAACGCCTATAAGATTGGCTTTAATGGTAAATACTTCTTTGAATAGTCAGCAAGAGCCGGTAATTTATTTTAGCTATGCAATTTTAAATTCACATAACGAGGTTATAGAAAGAAGTACTTATGATAAGGTTACCATAAAGGCACCTGCAGTTTTATCATATTTTCTAAGAACTCCAAATATAGGTCCGCCATTTGAAGAATATGCCAGCCAGAATTACTATCTTTACTTCGATTCCGAGCTCGTTTTTGGCGGGCCAGGGGATGGCAGCTCGGCTACTTTTAATTCATTAAATTCTAGCCTGCTACTTGCCGGCGGATCAGGAAACATGCTTAATGCCATGTCTTCTTTATGCACTTATGGCTGGAATACTGCCGAAAGTTCAACCGATTTGCATGTTAGTCTTAGTAATGGTATGCCTACTGTATATGTGGGAGGTATAAACAAGAGTTTATTGACAACAAATCTGCATAAGCAGGTAAAGAATGTTTTTAGTTGATAGTCATACAAAAGTGTACATAAATATAAGCGGATAATACTCCTTATCTTTCTTATAGAATTTTGGAGCCAATCCCCATCTTACAAAGCCAAGTTGTGTAGAATATATACTTTCAAGCTTTTTAGTTATTGTTTCATCATCAGATGATATAACTAAAGACAAAATCTCAAACTTTCCCTTTGCCAGTCTTTTTATCTCTTTTATGAGTTCTCCGCCTATACCCCTGTCCATATCTTCTTTTCTTATTATGGGGGCCCTTAATTCTGCGATATGCGGAGCGCTGGGCCATTTATTTCCAACAGCATAGCAGAATCCCAATAGTCTGCCTGACTCTTCTGCTACTACCGCAATGGCATTTCCATTTATAACTTCTCTGTATATTCTTGTAAATCTGTCAAATATATATGAATTATCACGTACTCTGGGCATTTCCTCTCCCAGAATAGGATCTACTCTGTTAAGGCCTGTTACCTTTGTCGTATCTGATAAAAGTTCAGCTGCAGAATCAAAGTCGCTTATCTTTAATGGCCTTATATTGAAAGAACCCTGTTCATCCATTAGTATATACGGGAACGATTATTAAAATAGCTTATTTTTTCTTCTTAGCAGCCTTCTTTTTTGGTTTACCTGCTTTTTTCTTTGATGATTTGGAAGGACTTGCTGGCTCCTGTTCTTTTGCCAAATTCATTAGGTTATTTATAGAACTAAATAGTACATCGAGGTTCTTTCTTATTTTGTCATTCATTGAATCTATAGCTTCATGTGCAGCCATCGACATATCTTCATGTTCTTGCCTTGAAATTTCACCGTGATTGTATCTTAGATTGTAATCCTTAAGCTTTGCCATTTCATTCTCTATTTCGTCTTCTAAGGCCTTTACAGCTACTGCCGATTCTCTGGCTTGTACAAGATCAGCGTTTACTTCATGCAATTCTATCTTTTTCATATTAAATGTATTAAATTTATACTTAAATAGCTTTTGTTTTGTTCGATTTACTTGAATTCAATATACGGCAAGAGTCACTGCGCATAAAATTATAAACAATAATCCTTCAATAATACTATGTTCGAGGTAGAAGCAAGAGGTAAATTAACTGTAAGCACTGCTGAGATAGTTAAAAGATTTAAAAAACTAAATGCCAAATCTCTTGGCAAAACCAGGAGATTTTCATTGATTTACTTGAGAAATAAAAGCGCAGACAAAAATAACCCTGTTGATCTTCGGATAAGAGTTACAAATGGCAAAGCGGAGATAATATTAAAATATGGAAAATGGGGGGCGTTTGACAGCAGAGAGGAAGTATCTGTTCCGATATCCATTAAGGACTTTTCAAATGCCGTGGAAATGCTAAGATTGATCGGTTGGACACACGGGGTAATAAATGTTAATGATCGTTATAAATTCAGATATAAAGGAATAGAATTTGTGTTTGTAGACAACGGGGTTGCAACCTATTTCGAAGCCGAGAGGCTTACAAAAACCAAGGGCAAAATAGCAGAAGAACGCAGGTATATAGCAAAAATATGCAGTGAACTTGGAGTAAAGCCTTTCAGCGACACTGAATTCTATGGTCTTATTGATAAAATAAATAACTCTAAAGGCATGCAGTTCAATTTTGACAAAGAGAATTTTGAGGATATAAAGAATAAGTTCAAAAAATATTTTTCTACTAAGAAAATTTAATTAAATGTTTATAACGTTTTTGTTTCTCATATTAGGAGAAATAATTTTCTAAAGTAACATAATTGTATGTCCTTAAATTATGAGTTTTCAAGCTGACGTTACCTTGATTAGAGTACTGTATATTAAAGTATTAAAGGTAAACTTATTATTGCTATAGAAATAACTAAGAAAAACGGCATTATTTTCTCAATCATTTTAGGCCCTTGAAATTCATATATTTCTGACTTTGAAAGAAAGAAGAACACCAATATATAGCCTAATAACTCTATAAAAGAAGTCATAGATATCGAAATAAACAAAGTTACGCTGGATAAAACCGCGAATCCAATATATATCATCGGCTGGCCTATAATCTTCCATTTATATGAGTAGTAAACTCCTATTAACATTACAATCGCAAATACTAAGCCTATTGCTGAAGTATCTGTTATAGCCGTTAATCCATTAGATAGAATACTAGTTGTTGTTTGTACATTTCCAAGCATGTAAGATACCAGCAGTGCAAATCCATTTATTACAAAATAAAGAATAGCGGAACCTGTCCCACCTATAAATTTAATTGCAATAAAAATCAAAATTAAACCAAGAAAAACAGCTATTATTGGTATTGGTATGAAAAATAAAAAAATAATACTGACAAGTGAAGGAAGGTATGCAAGATATTTGGCTGCCTGTATGATGTAATTGCCGGCTTGTGGCAGTACATTAAAAATGACCATTAATATCCCAGTAAATGATAAAAGCAGGATAATTACTGTATAAGTTAAAAAAGCTACCCAAAAAGTCCATGTTAATCCGTGCTTTTTTACTCCTTTACTAATTAATTCCTCAGACATAAAAAATAAGAAGGCCTTTCTCCTTTATTGCAGTTTCTAATGTCTGAATTATGTAACAAGGAATATAATTCATAATGTTTTCTTTAGCACGCTTTGCTATCAGTAGAATTAATTTTTCTTCCGTTTTTTCTTTAGTATTAAAACCACACTTTATGTATGTATCTGTAACTGCGGAGGCATAAGTCATATACACTTCAATCTAATGTTATATCTTAATAAATAACTTTTTGCTACTTGCCCAAAATTAAGCCTGGGCCCGAAGGGATTTGAACCCCCAACCATCAGATTAGAAGTCTGCCGCTCTGTCCAAGTTGAGCTACGGGCCCTTTAACAAAAGATATAACTAATATACATTAAAAAGGTTTTATTTTTTACTGTAATAAATTTTGAGTGCATCATTTATTATATAATGATGATCGAAAGCAAGCTCTGGTAATCTATTTACATCCCACCACTTTGCTTCCTTAGCGTCATCTCCCCCCTTTGCTGTACCAGAAATATCTTTTAATAAATAAGTTATTGATACTACGTGCTTCCTTGGGTCTCTTTTAGGGTCAGAATAAACTCCTACAAGACTGCTTATCTTTGCTTCTAAACCTGTTTCCTCCTTTACTTCACGTAAAACTGCATCTTCAGTTTTTTCTCCGTATTCAACGAATCCGCCAGGTATAGCCCATCTATCTTTGTATGGATCGTTTTTTCTTTTTATCAGAAGAATCTGGTTGTCTTTTATGATTACTCCATCAACTGCCAAAGAAGGGCTTTTGTATTCCATTAAATATCCTGTATTTCTTGGCTTATTATATTTATCTTTATTTTTATAGTCCCTTTTTGAAGCAATCATTGCATACTGCATACAGTTTTCCGTCTTTTTTTCGGTAATTTCCCTTTATTTTGCCCAAGAAAGTCGTTTCTATCTCTTTTCCGCAGACACTGCATTTCATATTTTTATACCGAACCTCCTAAGAAGGCCTGAAAACTGCCTGTTATTTGACATTTTCATTACGGTTTTCATTTTTCTGTACTGCTCTAACAGTTCTCTTACTAGCTCTTCAGAAGTACCGCTTCCTTTAGCTATTCTTCTTATTCTTGCTGCATCAATGATTTTAGGGTTTTCCAGTTCTTCTTTTGTCATTGAATCCATTAATGTTATGAACTTTCCAATGTTTTCTTCCTGCCTTTCAAGTAATTCCTTTGTCCTTCCAGATGATGGAACACCCGGCATCATCTCCGCTATTTTCTGCGGTGAACCTATCTTTTTAGCCGAAGAGTATTGCTCGTAAACATCCATTAGGTTGAATTCTCCTTTTATAACCCGTTTTGCACTTTCTTCATTTACCTGTATGTTTTCTTCCCTTGCTTTTTCCAATAAAGATTCCAAGCCTTCCAATCCAAGCAACTTTGAAACGAATTTCTTTGGATCAAATTCCTCAAAGTCGTTTATTTTTTCTCCTGTTCCTATAAAAGTGACTTTTGCACCGCTTATGTAAGCAGCAGTCAAAGCTCCACCACCATTGGCAGTACCGTCTGTTTTTGTAAGTATTATGTTGTTTATGTCCAATAACTCGTGGAAGCCCTTTACTTGTATAGAAGCATTCTGGCCCAAATCTGCAGGAATGACTAATGTTACATTGTTTGGTTTAAGTGTTTCCTTTACTGCCTTTATCTCTTTCACAAGCTCGCTGTCCAGTATGTCCCTGCCTGCGCTGTCCGCAATTACAATATCAAAGTTCTTAAAAGAGCCCATTGCGCCTTTTATAGCTTTTATCGGGTCATTGCCCCCTCCCATTATCTTTACGTTTATTTGTTTTGAAAGCTGTTCCAGTTGCTGATAAGCTGCAGGTCTGAATGTATCCAATCCTAAAAGTAAAACCCTATAGCCTCTTTTCTTGTAGTAATTTGCAAGCTTAGCAGCGGTAGTCGTTTTACCCGAACCAAATAAACCTACAAGCAGTATCTTGAATGGCACGCTGTCTATATTGATCTTTGTTTCTTCGTTTCCAACTATCTCTACAAGGTTGTTATATATAACATCTATTACCTTTTCTCTGGTTACTAAGCCCTTGCCTTTATCCGATTTAATGTCATCTCTGATCTTTTTCATCAGCTTTTCTATTGTGTTTTTATCTACATCCCCTTCTGTTAAAGCTGTCTGTATGTCTGTCAGTACTTCTTCTATCTTTTCATTCCCGGTGGAATTAAGAAGCTTCTTTATGCCTTCCTTTAATCTGTTTGATAACCCTTCAAATGCCATTTACTATTATTTATAGGACTGACCTAATATATAGAATACTTCTACTGGCTTTTATTTCTTTTTACCGTTATAGGTAGAACATCCTTTTCCAGTTCTCTTTTTGCAACTTCTATGTAGGTATCTTCTTTCTTATTTACCTTTACAAGCGGAGGTGCACCCATTGACAGCTGCAAAGCCCTTGCACCGACTAATCTGGCCTTTTCAAACTTGTTATATTCTTCCATATCAATTATTTATATTCTCCATCAATGTTTTAAATCTTTCTTCTCTTAATTCAATGGCCTTTCCTACGCAGAAATCTATTTCCTCAGGCGTGAAAAACCCATCTCCTCCTTTTTGCAGAGAGTTTATTTTCTCACTTACTCCAATGGTAAACCTTGCGTCGGCTGCCTTTTCTTCTTCTGCTGTTGGATCAAAGACTATAGTACCATTTATCTTTGCAAAGGTATGGCTGATTGCTAATTTGGACCGATCTAATGGCAGTGTAAATGTTTCTTCTTTGCCTTCTATCCTGTATTTAGCGTTTAGAAGCGCTCTTAAAGCCGCTATATTGCCTGCATCAAATAAATTGCCCTCGTTATTAAGACAGACTATGTCTACATAAACAAAGGAGACTGTTTTTCCTTCTTCTATTACCAATTTAGTAAGGTCAATCAAGTTTGATTCCCGTATCCCTCTGTCAGTAACCCTTCCTACTTCAATTGAGTAGTTTATCCTGTCATCATTATAATTAGATGCAAGTTCTGATGCTTCGAAATTTACTACTAATGCTCCTTCATTAGGTCTATCAGGAAAAGGTGTTCCATTTAGTACTTTTACACCTGCTATTACCTTTGTACCACCCAATTCAACATAAGCCGATCCGTCAGAATGGTTTATTACGTTGTCCTTTATTGTTATTTTTCTGCCTTCAAATTCAGCTCTTTGATCCAGCCTTATTTTTCTTTCTGCGAGTTCACGCATGTAATTATAGTTCTCAAGTGTCATAATTTTCTCATCTCTTCTACTACTTCCTTCATCTTTTCTTTGAGCTCATTGCTTATTTCTCCTTTTTTACTGAGCTTTTCAAGTCTGTCTTCGTTCTGTACTTTTACCTCGTTTTCTTCTTTTTTGGCAGTTATGTCGAAAGTTATAAGCTTTGCGAACTTAGGGAATATCTCCGGCTTTATTATAAGCATTCTTTCCTTTTCTCCGTTTCTTACTATCTCAACGTATTCAAGGTCTTTTTCGATTGTGTATGTTCTTTCGCCCCATTCGCTCCTGCTGCTTATTGTAAGTCTTTGAACTTCATTGTCCTTTATTTCCAAATCCGAAACTATTCCGTCTATCTTGAACGATGTTCCGTTAAGTCTTGTGAATGCAAGTCTGTAAAGTTTGTCTTTTACAGGGCCGTATCTCAAAAGCACTTCGTTTATTTTATCATCTATTTCTTTATCGGAGTATTTATCCAAAAGGTTCTCCGCGAAATCTGTAAGTATGGTATAACCTGCAGATTTTAATTTATGGTGGTTCATTATTGTAGGCATAACCCCTTTTCTTATCTTGTCAAGTTCATTTTTGTCAGTCTTATCGAACAGTATAAAGTATTTGTTCATTCCTTCATAGATGATGCTTGGCTCAGTGCAATTATTGAATTTTTCGTTTATTAGATCG
>JAMCSP010000002.1 GCA_023378865.1 Candidatus Parvarchaeota archaeon
CTCTTCCGATCTAATATTTATTGTCATGCCTGTAACATTTATAAACTGGTTGTAATTGTTTGTTACCCTAACAACCATCATTGTTGAATTTGCTTCAGCAGCCTGCATTGTTACACCCTGAAAACCGCTTATTATTGTAGGTGCTGATGGAACTCTAAAAACCCCCAATGAGAAAAGTATTACCAACACTAATACTATTATGATTAGAATCCAACCCCAGCTCATTAAATAATCCAATGCTGCCTGAGCGCTTCTTCTCCCCGTAACGGCCTTAACAGTTTTTCTGCTTTTTTTATTCATATCGGGAAAATAATATATATGTTAAACAATAATACATCATTTTTCTTCTATAAATAATTATAAAATTAAATTTAGATGGCCTGGTAGAAAAGATAAAATACTCTAGTTACCTAGAATATAAATGGAGTATTATATAAAAGATATAAAAAAATCTGAGTTTGAAGGCAAAGAAATCGAATTGAACGGCTTTGTAAACAGCATAAGAAAGGGCAAAAACAATTCTTTTCTGATACTAAGGGACCCTAGCGGAACTATTCAATGCGTGAGCCATTCAGCTGATAAAAGTTTTGAAGATGTAAACAAGATAACAAGAGAATCTGCTGTAAAAATAAAAGGAAAGGTAAGAAAAGACGAAAGAGCAGAAGGCGGCTATGAAATTTTAATAAATGACCTAAGCATCTATTCCATTGCTGAGCCATTTCCATTGAAAAAAGGGCATAAAAAAGTCTTTCTTTTTGATAACCGTCACTTATGGCTTAGAAGTCCAAAAATGACTGCTATAATGAAAGTAAGATCAACGGTATTTTCTTCAATACATGAATTTTTCGTATCAAATGGATTCTACGAAATTCAATCTCCGTCTTTCGTAGGTGGAAGCGTTGAAGGCGGTTCTACTTTATTTGAAACGAATTATTTTGAAAAGAAAGCATACTTAACACAGAGCTGGCAGTTATACGCCGAAGCAATGGTTGATTCATTGTGGAAAATCTATACAGTCGCTCCCTCCTTTAGAGCAGAAAAAAGCAGAACTTGGCGTCATTTAACTGAGTTTTGGCATGCTGAAGCTGAAATTGCATTCAAAACGAACGAAGAAGTGATGGACATAGAAGAGAAGCTCATTAAATATGTAGTAAAAAATGTTTTGATAAATAACGCAGATGAACTTAAATTATTAAAAAGAGATACTACTGTACTTGAAAATGTTGTTAACAAACCTTTTCTCAGGATGAAGTATGAAGACGTGATAGATTTAGCAAATAAAAACGGCCTTAAACTGGAGTATGGCGCTGATTTGGGGGCAGATGAAGAGAGAGCAATAACCTCTAAACTTGATATACCCGTTTTTTCAATGAATTATCCTATAGAATTAAAGCCATTCTACCACAAACCAGATCCCAAAGACAGCAAGCATGTTTTATGCAATGATCTTTTAGCGCCAGAAGGTTACGGAGAAGTTATAGGCGGCGGACAAAGAGTCGATGACAAGGAAACTCTTCTAAAAAGATTAAAAGATGAAGGGCTAAATGAAAAAGACTATGAATGGTACATTGATATTAGAAGGTATGGTGCTATACCCCATTCGGGATTTGGACTGGGAGTAGATAGACTGGTAATGTGGATTTGCAAACTTCCACACATAATGTATGCTGTACCCTTCCCAAGAACGCCTAGAAGACTCAATCCTTAATTGCCTTACTAGACAGAATAAGAACTTTTATTATTCCAAATATTACATAAAGCAGAAAAAACACATAGGTCAAAGTCCCTGCTAGATCCGCGGCTCCGCCTAAACTATTTACACCTATTGGAGTTAAATAAACAAATATCAATGAAACTGCTATTGGATTAAAAGGAAGAAAACCCAGTATAGCTAAAAACACGAAGACTGTGAAAAAGGACATTAAAAATATCTCTAGTCCTTTTGAAATTTTCTTATTTAGGTAAAAGGATAACAAGAGTATAAATATACCTGCTATTATAAGCAACGGACCGAGAACCAGTATTGAACTTTTTAGGTCCAAAGCAGCACTCTCTATTGTTAATAAACTATGATAAATGGTTGAATTGCTTACATTTAATTTTGACAATGAACTAGCACTGAAATTTATAATAGATAAATTACTAAAGATAGTAATAAACCCCGCTATCAATGCAGAAAATCCGGAAACAAGTCCAATGACAAAATCAAAAACTCCTCTTTTGCTCGTCGAAATTATTTTTTCTTCCATTAAATAAAAATAAATTATTCAACATACCTGATTATAATTGAACTTCACCGAAACAGAACCTCCTGAAATTATTGAACCATTTACAATTGAAGGCTTAAAAGTAACAGTACAGTTGTTATGTGTTGTAACTACATCTGGAATTGAATAATTTAATTCCTCATCAATTGGATATGTTATATGCAGAATACTGGAAGTAGCATTGAAATTAACGTTATTTATGGTGACTTTCCAATCACTAGTTAGATTCAAGCCGGTCTCTGTGAATGTGGTATCTAGGTTAGTTGCAGATGGGGCTACAGATGCATTTATCACTGAAAACGCAATTATTGAAGCAGTATTATGGGTTTCGCCGTTACAGCTAGATGAGTCAACATAATACCAGAAATAAGAATTTGAAGAACTAAGTACAGTGCCGTTCTGAGTGAAAGGATTATTATTATTGCCTCCCATCGAACAGAAGACAAGAGGATAAGTTGATTGAAGCCCGGATCCAAAGTTGGAGTTGTAGTTATTGTAGTAATTATTATAGTTTGATGAAGAATCTATAGAATAGCCTGTACCATTGAATACGTAGGCTGCAGCGAGTTCATTACTGCCTGTTTGGGTATTAAGGTTAATTGAGTAATCACCAGGTCCCTCTATGCAGTAATATAAGACATTATAAGACTGCTTTTGAAGCAGTACACAGTTGTTAGGCACATTAAATCCTACCACACCTGAGTTTCCATTTGTCAATGAAAGAAGCACTGTACTACTGCCTTTAGTCTTTATGCTGTAATTAAGCACGGCGTCATTTGACCCCTCTGCAAAGTAAGGAGTGAACTTTATGCATGATTCAAAAGGAACGAAATTTACATTCAAAGATCCGCCTACTATCAATGAACCAGATGTAACAGAAGGTACAAAGGTTATGTTACAGCCATCTACACTGCTGTAAACGTCTGGGATGGAATAATTAAATACGTTATCTACAGGATTTGAAAACTGTATTGTATTACCATTAAGGTACTTCTTAAAGCCATTGTATGTTACGGACCAGTATAACCCGCTGTTCAAGCCGGTCTCTGTGAATGTGGTATCTAGGTTAGTTGCAGATGGGGCTACAGATGCATTTATCACTGAAAACGCAATTATTGAAGCAGTATTATGGGTTTCGCCGTTACAGCTAGATGAGTCAACATAATACCAGAAATAAGAATTTGAAGAACTAAGTACAGTGCCGTTCTGAGTGAAAGGATTATTATTATTGCCTCCCATCGAACAGAAGACAAGAGGATAAGTTGATTGAAGCCCGGATCCAAAGTTGGAGTTGTAGTTATTGTAGTAATTATTATAGTTTGATGAAGAATCTATAGAATAGCCTGTACCATTGAATACGTAGGCTGCAGCGAGTTCATTACTGCCTGTTTGGGTATTAAGGTTAATTGAGTAATCACCAGGTCCCTCTATGCAGTAATATAAGACATTATAAGACTGCTTTTGAAGCAGTACACAGTTGTTAGGCACATTAAATCCTACCACACCTGAGTTTCCATTTGTCAATGAAAGAAGCACTGTACTACTGCCTTTAGTCTTTATGCTGTAATTAAGCACGGCGTCATTTGACCCCTCTGCAAAGTAAGGAGTGAACTTTATGCATGATTCAAAAGGAACGAAATTTACATTCAAAGATCCGCCTACTATCAATGAACCAGATGTAACAGAAGGTACAAAGGTTATGTTACAGCCATCTACACTGCTGTAAACGTCTGGGATGGAATAATTAAATACGTTATCTACAGGATTTGAAAACTGTATTGTATTACCATTAAGGTACTTCTTAAAGCCATTGTATGTTACGGACCAGTATAACCCGCTGTTCAAGCCGGTCTCTGTGAATGTGGTAGTCAGACTTTGAATTGAGGGTGCAGTTGCATTTGGAGCTAATCCTAAAACTGCAACGGAACCACCACTATTTGTGACCCCTATACTACAAGAAGAACCATTATAGTAATTCCAAATAGCAGAGTATGCTGTTTGTGTTATATTTTGATAACTATCTTTAACTGAAAAACCAGAATTACTGCCTCCAGCACATAAAACAAGAGGATAAGTGTTAGCCAAGTTTGCAGTTAATGTTGAATAATAACCACCACTGCTTGACGATGAAGCAAACGAATAATAAGTTCCATTAAACACATATGCTTTAGCAATTTCATATGGATTATTATCATTAAGGTTAATTGAATAATTTCCTTTTCCTTCTATACAATATGCAATGTAAGCTTGCCCTTTACTCTGAAGTAACTGACAATTCTCTGGTAAATTAATGTTTGGTAAACTAGAATGACCCGTTGAAATTGTGATTATAACAGTGCTTGGATAGTTAGTACCAACACTATACCTTAGTATATTATTTGTTGAGTTAAATGAACTAAATTCATCAACACACTGCGATGAATTAATATATGAAACCTGCTTGAAAGTTATTTCTGTAAGTGTATCTATCGGTGCAGTACCTGAAGATGGTGAAGGCAAATAAGTAATTGAACAGGAACCACCCCCTAAAACAACGTTTGGAACTGTAAATTTAGAACTGTCATTTCTGAAATTTATGAAATATATCAGATTAGAATTTGAAGATTTATTCAACGAGTCATATTCAACTTTCCATTGTGTACCATAAGGCAATCCATACTCTTTGAATTCGGTTATATTCTTTGTTGTGGAATTTAATATTACTGTATTATTCTTTATTACAAGCGGTACAGTAGAATTTGAACTAAAATGTTCTAAAGATGATAGAAGACTGATGTTATAGATAATCTTTGCAATAGAAAGATTAAGGTTACGAAGAGAATTGTTCATTTCGATAAGCAAGGTCTTGTTTACATTTGATATTATTGAGTCCAGTTCACTGAACGAATAATTGAATGAAGAGTTTATTGACTTATTTAACAAAAGTATAGCATGATCTAAATTTGATAAAACAGTGCTATTCAGACTAGATACTACAAGATTTAAATGAATCAAAGAATAGTTTAAAGATTTGTTTACATTGTTTATGGATTTGTTAAGAGATTTGTTCAAATAAAGCACTGAACTATTAAGTTTACTACTTACATTCAAAAGAGATGAATTTATTTTCTTTATCGAGGAATTTAACAAAAGAATGGAAGAGTTCAAATTCGAAATAAGATTATTTAGATTATATGTAATTTTTGACAAAGACTCATTCATCTTGAATACGGACAAATTTAAAAGAGCAATGGACTCATTCAAGGCAGTATCTGACAAATTAAGCTGGTATAATAGAGTACCTAAGGGCCCTTTGGGAGGTTTAATGCTGGGAGGCTGTGGTGGCCTTGTCAGGTTGGGCGGCATGTTATGGAGCAGCGGAAATGGCGGCGGTATAAAATTGCCAATTAAAGAATGATTTAGACTTATTGGATTGGGAGCGTAAGCATAAACTACATGATTTATTGTCTGCATATTTAGGACATTAGCAGAAAAACTAACAGAGTGCAACATCGCTAAATATGCCGCTGCGATTAAAAGTACTACTGAAAATATTACAAACAAAGCTAAATTTGGAGACTTCATAGAGGTAAGTTAATTTTTAATTATTTATAAACTTTTAAGATGATATAAGCGATAAATAACAAGTCCTTGTAGAAGTTTCTCTCCATAAGATAGCAGATGGAACGTGGTAAAGTATAAAAATGTGGGCAAGGTAAATACAGATGTTGAAGTGAAAACTTAGTGTGAAAAGTGACAGTTCATAATAGTTTAGGTAATAAAAGATATGGATAAAGCAAAAGAGAAAATCGAAAATAAGATAGAGCAAAACGTTAAAAAAACGCCGATTACTTTTATATTAGCAATTGTTTCTGGAGTGATAGCAGCAGTATCGGGCATACTTACAATAGTAGGAAATCTATCGATATTGACATTTAATTCACAGAGTGTTTTAAGTGCAGCAAATAGTACTGCCAATTCCACTACGCTGCAATATTTAAGCCTTGCATTAAATGGAATTTCAAGCGTAAAAAATGGAATAATTGTCCTCGGCCCTCTGCTTATAATTGCGGGGATATTTATGATAATTGCAGCTTTTTACCTTAAATCAAAAAACAGAGAAACAAGAAACTTCGGAACATTCTTGGTTTTTCTTTTCAGTGTTTTTGCCCTGCTTGGATTATTAGTATATATCCCATTTAACTCTCTTTCTGTTTTGGTTTTGGTTTATTTCCCGCTTACTACAATTGGTAGCATAACATACGCTTTAATGATAATATATATTATAACCGGGATAATAACAGGAGCACTTGCTTTACTAAAAGATAAAAGATATTTATCCTAAAAAATACTTGAATAAAGACTATGAACAACGCAAAGATAATGACTAAAAAAGTAGTGACGGTGGAAATTAACACTAGCATAGAAAAAGCTCTTGAAATAATGGACTCAAGAAAAATAAAGGAATTGCCGGTAGTGCAGAATAAAAAATATGTAGGTTTGATAATTTATTATGATATCCTGTCAAGAGATATCAACAAAAACATGAAAGCTGGCGATTTCATGAAAAAAGCACCGGCTATCCTGCCCAAAGACGGCATAAGCAGAACAATAAGCATAATGCAGGATTCGGGGGTTGGAGCTCTGCCGGTAATAGATGAAGACAAAAAAGTGGTAGGAATAGTTTCAGATTTCGATGTACTAAAGCTTTTGATAAACGACAGAATATTTGATTCTTTCAAGGTCGAAGACGTAGTCATAAGGCGCTTTCCGATACTCAGAACTGATGACACGATAGGAAGAGCACAAAAATTAGCGGCAATAAACCGCATTGATAACCTGCCGATAATAGACAATTTCGGCAAACTTGTTGGACAAGTCTCAACGTCTGATATCCTAAGCTATATTTTTGAGAAGAAGCTGACTAAAACCCGGGGCAAAAAAGACCCACATAGGGATGATAAGTTGCCTACTGAAAGAAATATAATGGAAATAGCTAAATCGGAAATACCTAAACTAAACCTTACTTTAAACCTAAGAAGAGCGCTTGAACTCATGCTTAGCTCAAAGATAAAGAGCGGCATAGTTATAGACAATAATGGCAAGCCCGTTGGTATACTCAGCAGGCTCAAGATTTTAGACTTATTAAACGGAAAAAACCTGGGAGAAAACATAGATTTAACAATTTCTGGGGATTATGATTGGGACTTTGTTATTTTAGTAAGAAATGAAATAAACAAGAGAGAAAAGTTTCTTGTTAATTCTGCAGGCATAAAAATCATAAGAATAAATGTGAAGAAAATAAAGAGGGCCCCAAATCAGTACCAAATAAACATGCTTGCAATGGGTAAAAAGAGATACAATATAAAAGCAGACGGAATAGCAAAAGAGATGATATTCGAAGAGATAGTGGACAAACTTGACAGCGCTTTAGAAAGAATCAAGGATTAGAAAGAAAGAAGAGACACCTGCTTTTCTATCTTTTCTCCGAATATACTGTTCAGTTCAACATCTAGCAAATGAAGCTCATCTGCGAGATACTGAGAAATGTGATACTTTTGTGCTATGTTTAATGAGATTGAAAGATACTTTTTTATGTTGCCTTCGCTGGAAGTAAGCACAAGATTGCCTCCGCATTTCAAACATTTTCCAATAAGAGGAGCCCTTCTGTATCTTTCATTGCATTTAACGCATCTAAATTCCTGAGTTCCGAATCTACGCAAGTTTCCTTTTATGTCCTTTATAAAATGCCTGTCTATTATTATTTTTGCCACATCTGAAACATCTACTGCCCTTATTTTTTCCTGCAATGACATCTGTGCCGATACTTTTTCAAGCATTGTTCCCAGAGTTTTATAGGATGAAACGTTAACACCGTCGTTTATATCTTCTGTATCGTGTGTAAAGAATATTGTTTTATAAGGATCATTGAAAATATCCTTTACCTGCATTATTTTAACGTCGGAAGGCTTGGCATAATTCAATGTAGCTTCATAAAACTCTACAGGATATTTATCCACAATATCCAGGTTATACGCCTCGGAGTCTATGCTTTCAAGGTCAAGTTTTGATGAGATAACTAAAGGAGAGTCCATATACCTTGCGCCTCTTGAATCAGGAAGCAAACCTCTGTCAAAATTAAGCAACATGTCTGTTAAAAGCATAAGCGCAGCTTCATCTCCATCGCAGTTCCTACGCATTGCAGCGTGGAAAAAGGGGTGTGCAAACAGGCCCTGTGTTTTTGAGAAACCTATTATCCTGCCAACTGTACCGGAAGAAGTATGCGGAGCTAAACCTATAACTAGCTTTCCTACTAAGTCCTCTCTAGAATTTACATTCATTATGCTTTCTGCATGATAGTACTTTGTTAAAAGTTCATCTATAAACTTTGATACTCTTGAAAAAACTTCCGCTGCGTTTTCATTCATGTCTCCAAAAGTCGGCAGAATTATATCCTGCTGCTTCAACTGAAGAATTTGTTCTTTATTCTCAAGCTCCTTGCCATAAATATCCTGTGTATACCCTAATTCTTTAAGTCTGCTTATGCTTGTGCCAACTTCTTTTGGCTTGAAATGGGTTATAGGCACTTCTATTGCATCAAATCTTATTGTTCCATCTTTGTTTACGTTCAAATTATTAATTGCTCTTAATATCCCCTTTTCCAATGGTTCTATGTCACCATTTGAATTGAAAACGCCTTTGACCCCTTTTATTACAGCGGGCCTGTCTTTTATGTCAAGTTTATTAAATGCCCTGTCAAGATATTCTTTTAAATTTATCTTCTGCTTTGCTTTTTGAACAGTTGGCTTACCGTGATGAAACATATCTGTTGTTTTAGTCCCGCATATTCTGCAGTACCTTAGTCTTTTTGTTTCTGAACCGCATATATCGCATTTTGCAAATATGCTTTCTCTTTTGCAATTCTCACAGTAAAAAAGCCCATATTCTGCAAGGACTGTTTCTTTTTGAGCAGCGACAATTATGTTCCTTGAGGAACCGCCACTTTCTCCTATAGGGAATATAACATTTGGATTTGTATCCATCTCTCTCATCTTTGCCTTTTCTGGCCTGCCAAGCCTCCCGCCTATGAAAGTGCCTGCTATGTCCATTATTTTTAATCCGGATATGCTGCTCAAAAGTTCTAAATTCGAGAAATTTTGGCCGATTTTCAAAAGTATCGTATCAAAACTGTAGTTTCCGTATCCGATAGTAAACAGAAACGAATCAGCATTGTCTATCACTATGCTGTTTCCTTTTACGTAATGCTCTATAGCTATAATCTCAAGCGTTCTTTTTATTGCATTATCAAATGGCAGTATAAGTATTTTGTATGCAGACCCGGGTATTTCATTTTGATACTCTATTTTTGCATTTGAATTGACATATTCTATAAGCTCTGTAAGTTGCTTGTAACTTATCTGTGACCAGAAATAAAGGAATTTCGGATGCAATGGAATAGAATACTTCAATGAAAAGTCCTTGTATTCTGAGAACCCGCTGAGCTTCTTTGCTTCTTCTACTGCACCTTCTCCTTTACTTTCAACTATTCTGTCCCACCATTCGCTTACAAAGGGAGAAGGCATTAATAGATGCCCCTGTTCTGAAAAGTCTCCGTAATTAAACAGTATATCCCCTATATATAGTATTTCTTCTATTTCACTAAGAGACTGCTCTGCCTGTTTAACTGTGTTTATTCTCTTTACAGAGCCGTTCTTCAGCTTTACTATTGGCCCTTCGATTGTTGAGCAGGGAGTTACAGCACATGCCTTTCCGGGAAGCTCTACCCTTAATTGAGAGCCAGTAGCAATGAAATTAGAAAGTATCCTGTTTGTAGCCGGATTTATTGAAGCGGCAGCAAGTCCCGAAGTTCTGCTTCTCCCGTAACGTAACCTGAATCCTCCACTTGTAAGCGGATAAGAAAAAACCGGCCTTCCGGCTGCTAGTTCTTCAAGGTAACGATAGTTCGGCAGCACCTTCTGCGTAGTATTGTTTTCCTTTTCAGTTTCGCTCTTCTCTGCGTGTGAAAGCTCTTTTAGTTTTAGGTAATCAGGCAAAAATGCAAAATCCTCCTCTATCTTATAATTTTTTGCAAAGCCCTTCATTAGTTTGTTTACCTTATTTGATTTCTGCGCAAACCCCTCGCAGAGTACTAAACACATACCTCCTCTTATCCTGTTGGTTTTTATCCTCGGCAGGTCTTTGTATGCGGATACTTCCCTTTCACTTGTCGGATCTCCTTCAATCTCTATAGGTATATTTTTAAGCAGTAAATCCAGTTCATTTAAACTTGGAAGGTACTGCAGCCTGGCTTCATAATCATTATAATCCGTAACTTCAACCTTTATCCTGCTTATCTCCTGTTCTGTTGCATCGTATTTACCGTATCCAAAATTAGCCCTGAGAGCGTCTGCTATGACTACCACGGATGCCGCAGCAGTACCTCCTGCCCCCCTTATTGGACCGCCAAAATGGCATGCAAAGTATTCCTTTCCGTCCATCCTTTTCTTAAATTCAAGCTTTACGAAACCCTCTAATGGCGCAGAAACTATTGCGGCAGTTATGTAAGCAAGCCCTACTCTTATACCCATTTCTATAGCATCGTGTATGTTTTCAAATTTAACAAACTTTGACTCTGCTGTAGCGATTGCACTATCTATCGCAACTCTCCAGTCATTCGGCCCGTATTTCTTTTCCGCCGCCCTTATAAAATCTGCAAGGCCGCTTTTTATCAGCTTTGGATTTAAAACAGAAAGCAAACCTTCTATCCTGTCTGCAACATCTGAAGCTAATGGTATGTTTACAGGTTTTAATCTTCCTATAAGCTCGTATTGTTTTTTTACTTCTGCCGTTATTTGATTGTGATAAGAATCTATTTCCATAGTTAACTAAAATAATATGACTTACGCAATTAAAACCTTATTGCTAAAAACAGAGAAGTGGGCCGCGAAGGGGATTTGAACCCCTGTCTAAAGGGCCACAGCCTTTTGTTCTGCCTAGCTAAACTATCGCGGCCATTTTTGCATTAAATATATTAAATCAGCATTATATTATTAATAGTTGATATATAATTATAGTCCAGTAAGCAGATAAATATTATGGAAAAAAAGGAAGTAGAAGAGATAATTAAAAGAAAAATGAATGAAAATCCGAAAGAACTGATACCTATCGATTCACTCATTGAATTGGGTTTGAAAAGGTACAAATGCAAGGTCTGCGGCAAGAATTTCTGGAGTTTCACTGAAAAGGATAAATGCGGAGATGTTGACTGCATAGGTGAATATACCTTCTTCAATAAAAATATATCTTCCTTAAAAGCAAGCTACGAAGAGATATGGAAAGATTTTTCACATTTTTTCAAGAAAACCGGGCATAAGGAGATAAAACGCTACCCTGTTGTTGCCAGATGGAGGGATGACATATATTTTGTAGAAGCGGCTATAGACGACTTTGCTCCGTATGTAATAAAAGGAATCGCAGAACCTCCTGCAAATCCCCTGGTTATACCGCAGATATGTCTAAGGTTCAATGATATAAACAATGTTGGATTATCCGGCAGGCACCTTACAAGTTTCATAATGGCAGAAGAAGCTGCATTCAATACAAAAAAGAAGAAAACGTATTTTGACAAGGAAGCAATAAAATACATAACAAATTGGGTTCTAAACGGACTTAAAATAAAAAAGGAAGAACTGACATTTATAGAAGACGCATGGGCCGGGGCAGGATATGCAGGCAGCTGTCTTGAATATTTTGCCGGAGGCCTTGAGCTTGGAAACCAGGTTTACATGCGTTATGTTATAAACGACAGCAAATTAGAGGAGATACCTACAAAAACAATAGATATGGGTGCAGGCCTTGAAAGATGGTCATGGGTAGTAAACAATACGCCTACCATATACGAAGCAACTTTTCCAAATGTTATAGAATTCATCAAAAGAAAAGTTGGAATAGATTATGACAATGAAAAGATAAAAAAAGTGTATGAATATATAGGAAAGATAGACTTTGAAAAGACAAGAATAGAGGATGCAATAAAAACCATATCAGAAGAAACAAAAACCAATGAAGAAGAAATAAAAAAATTGCTTAGCGATATGCAGGCCGTCTATTCCATAGCAGATCACAGCAGAACTTTATTGGTGGCAATACATGATGGTGCACTGCCGAGCAATGTCGGCGGTGGTTATAACCTTCGTAATATACTGCGCAGAGCATTGAATTTCATCCAGAGTAAAAAATGGAGCCTGGACATAAACGAAGTTATAGAGGAGCATAAGAAGGAGTTTGGCAGCTGGTTTGAAGAATTAAAGAACACAGAAACAAAATCCATAATAAACAAGGAAATAGAAAGATACAACGAGTTCAGGGAAAGAAATGAAAAACTTATCTCTTCCTTGCTGGATAGAAAGGAAATAAAGGAAGATGAAATGCTTGAACTATACCAATCAAATGGAATTACCATAGACGATATAAAAATAGCTGCGGAGACAAATGGCAAAGAGATAACTTTACCGGAAAAGTTCTACAGCGATATAAACAAGGCAAAGAAGAGAAAAACAGAAAATGAAGATTACTCGTTTATTGAAGGAATAGAAGCAACTAAAAAACTTTTCTATGATGAAAAAATGAAAAAGGCGAGGGGAAAGATAATAAAGATCGTAAAACCGAACAAACTCATACTTAACCAGACTATATTTTATCCCGAGATGGGGGGGCAGAAATCGGACAGGGGAAAGATTAATAATTCCGAGGTAATAAACGTTGAAATCAAAGACGACGTAATAATACATTATTTAAAAGACATAACAGAATTTAAAGAAAACCAGGAAGTAGAGATGGAGATAGATTCAGAAAGAAGGGAGCTTCTAAGAAGGCATCATACTGCTACCCATATAATAAACCAGGCCTGCCGCAGGGTTTTAGGAGAGTTTGTATACCAGAATGGGGCTGAAAAAGATGTAGATCAGGCACACTTGGATATAACTTACTTTGATAGACTGACTGAAGAGCAGGTAAACCAGATAGAAAAGCTTGCAAATGAGGTAGTTTCAGAAAACATGAAGATAACTGCAAGCATTATGCCCAGAGAAAAAGCGGAAAGCAGGTATGGTATGTCTATTTACCAGGGCGGAGTAGTTCCTAATGCAAACATACGCATAGTTAAGATAGACGAATATGACGTTGAAGCCTGCGGCGGACTTCATTGCAACAGCACCGGAGAGGTCGGACTTATAAAAATAATTAAAACAGAAAGGATACAGGACGGGGTCGTAAGAGTTGTTTTCAAGGCCTATAAACCTGCATTAGAATATGTTGAAAACCTAGACAAGCTTGCAAAGGATTTAACTGCACTATGGGGTGTAAGTCAGGAAGAGATTTATGCCACTGCAAAGAGGTTCTTCTCGGAAGCTAAATACTACAAAGAAGCGAAAGAAGAAGCTGATATAGAATTTATAAGATCGCAGCTAGGGTTAACTCCAGTAAACGAAAAAGATGGAATAAAAATTTTATACACAAAATCAAACAATGTGGGGAAGATAGCAGCTGCTATAGAAAGCTATGGCGAAAAAGTAATAGTACACGGGGAAAAAATTGGGATAGGTAAACCAAAGGATTCTTCCGAAGTGAAAGCTAATCTTTCAAAAAAGTATAAAGTTGTAGTTGAAAGGGGGAATTTCCTTTTAGGACACAATTAATCCAACCAGAAGGAAACGATAAAAATATATATAAATATACGCATTATTTAAGGTTCTATGGCTGAATTTTATAATGCTTCTGAGAATGAAAAGAAGATAAACGATGACTGGAAGAAAAAGAAAACCTGGGAAAAGGCACTAAAGAAAAACAAAGGCAAAGAAAAATTCTATTTTCTTGATGGTCCACCGTTTGTAACGAATGAAGTACATCAAGGAACGATGTACACCATATTCATAAAGGATGCCATAATCAGATATAAACTTCTCAGGGGCTTTGATGTGAGAGCGCAGCCGGGTTGGGACACTCAGGGCCTGCCAATAGAAGTGGTCGTAGAGAAAAAACTCGGCATAAAAAACAAAAAGGAAATAAAGGATTTTGGAGAGGAAAAATTCGTAGAGGAGTGCAAAAATCTGGTTGAGAGCTACATTAAACTCAACACCAACATAATACTTGATTACGGAGTTCTTTGGTTTTACAATGAGCCGTATAGAACCTACAAAGACCAGTATATAGAATCGGTATGGTACGGCATAAAGAATGCCTATGACAAAGGCTTGCTTTATACTGGTTTGAAATCAACATGGTTCTGCGTAAGGTGCGGTACCCCGATGTCTAACTATGAGATAAGGGACAAGTACTATGATAAGGAAGACAAATCAATATACGTTTTATTTGAGCTTGAAGACGGAAGATTCCTTTTAGTATGGACTACTACCCCTTGGACTATTCCTTCAAATGCAGCCATTGCCGTAAACAGCACTTTCAAGTATATAGAAGTAGAAACAGAGGGAAAGAAAGTAATTATAGCAAAGGAAAGAGAAGGTGTGCTTAAGGATCTCAACAAAGAATACAAGATACTAAGAGAGATAGATGGAAAAGAGCTTGTTGGATTGAAGTACAAACATCCTTTTGAAGATATACCCCAGATAAAGAAAAACTCCGATAAAATAGGAATTGTAATAGACGGAAAAGAGATATCTTCTGAGGAAGGGACGCCATTCGTTGAAATAAATGAAGGTACCGGATTGGTTCATTCTGCTCCCGGCCACGGTGAATCTGACTATAAAATAGGAATGGCAAATAACCTGCCTATTCTTTCTCCTGTTAACGAAAGCGGAAAGTTTACTGAAGAAAGCGGATGGCTAAGCGGAGAAGACGTGCTTAATGTAAATGATAAAATAATAGAGTACCTAAGTAAAAAGGGCCTGTTATTCGCGGAAAAAAAGATTATACATAAATATCCACACTGTTGGAGATGCAAAACGCCTTTAATAACCAGAGCAAGCCAGCAGTGGTTCTTAAGCATAGCAAAGATAAAAGACGAATTAATAAACATATCGAAGGGAATAAAATGGGTGCCTCCTATTTCGGAGGACATGTTTGAATCATGGCTTGCAAATGCGCAGGACTGGGTAATCTCGAGACAAAGATACTGGAATACGCCTTTGCCTGTATGGAAATGCCAATCCTGTGATAATACATTAGTTATAAGCAGCAAGAAGGAACTGCTTGAGAAGGCAGGCATAAATGAGATAACTGACCTGCATAAGAGTAGCCTCGACAAAGTAACAATAAAATGCGACAAATGCGGTGGAGAGATGAGAAGAGTGCCCGATGTAATGGATGTTTGGATAGACTCGGGTTCTGCTTCATTTGCAGCCTTAAATTACCCCACAAACAAGGATGAATTTGAAAGGTATTTCCCTGCAGATTTTATTTCCGAAGGAAACGACCAGATAAGAGGCTGGTTTTATTCGCTTTTAGTTATGGGGTACATAACAACCGGAAAACTGCCATACAGAAATGTTTCAATGCACAGGTTTATAGTTGGTGAAGACGGAAACAAGCTTTCTAAAAGCGAAGGCAACTACAAACCAATATCAGAACTGATAAAAGAGGGCTACAGCAGAGACGCATTGAGGATTACGTTACTAAAGCACAACTTAGAGGATGTAGCTGTTTTTACCTTAAATGACTTAAAAGATGACACAAAAACAATAAACCTGTTCTATAATCTAGGAAACCTTTACGTATCTGCAAAAGAAACACTGAAAAATGAAAAGACACAGGAGATTAACCTGAGAGTAGAAGACCGCTGGATAATATCAAAATGGAACAGGGTAAAAAGAGAGGTTCAAACGGACCTTGATAATTTTAGAACTGACTTTGCACTGAATAAACTGACAGATTTTCTGGTTAACGATTTAAGCAGGACATACATAAAACTGGCAAAGGGCAGAATGTTTGATGACAATGATTATACCGCATTCAAGACATTTGAACACATATTAAAAGAGCTGGCCATATCCACATCCGTATTTACGCCTTTTATTTCAGAAAAAATATTCAGGATGATAAACAGGATAGGCAGCACAGTAACTTCGGAATTTCCAACGGTTAACGAAGCCTTAATAGACGATGAGATAGAAAACAGAATGGAAAGGACAATGGAAATCCTGCAGGGCATACTTTCTGCAAGAGAAAGTTTAAAGCTAAACCTAAGAAGGCCGCTTAAAAAAGTGGCAATACCAACAGTTCATTCCGGACAGATACTGGAGGATATAATAACGAGACTTGGTAATATACTGCATATTTCCTACGATTTAAACCCGGATGACTTTGACCCAACTATTGATTTTTCTAAATTAAAGCAGAGGATGCAGCAAAATGATATAACCATTGCAACCTCAAAATTCCTGGAGCTCACAAAGGAAACTGTAATAAGAAACCTGAGAGAAGGACTTAAATTAAGTTCCGATGGAAAAGACTACAGTATACTTTCTACAGAGATAGACCTCAAACCGAAATCCAAGGAGGAAGTTCAATTTACTGCCGGTAAAGACATTATATTAATAGATTCCGGAATAACGGATGAAGTTAAGCTGTTGTGGATAAAGAGAGAGGTAATAAGAGCAGTACAGAACATAAGAAAGGAATTAAAGATGAACAGAATGGATTTAATAAAGCTCAGCATAACCATAGACAATGAACCTGAAAATGGCATAAAAAACGCCATAATAAAGGAAGTTCTTGCTAAAACAGGCAGCGAGGAGGGGAAAACCGAAAAACTATTAAAGATACAAGATTTAAATATATCAAATAATAACATCGTTATAGAGGCATATAAATAATGGTAAACACAAAAATATACAAAGTAGAAAATGTAGTAGCAAGTATCTCTCTTAAAGTACAGATACCTTTGAACAAACTTAAAAAACTACCTAATACAAAATATAATCCTGAACAATTCCCAGGCTTAGTTTTCAGATTTCCAGACATGCATGTTACTTTTTTAGTTTTTGGGAGTGGTAAGCTCGTATGCACGGGTGGAAGATCGAAAGAAGACATAAAAACAGCGATGGCAAGACTTCTAAAAGAACTGAAAAAGGTAGGCGTTACTGTTAAAAGCGAATGGAAAATAGACATACAAAACATAGTTGCCAGCGGAAATCTTAACAGAACTTTGGATTTAAATAAAATAGCCTACAATATAGATGAAACTGAATACAACCCAGAACAGTTTCCTGGTCTAGTTTATAAACTTGTAAATTCAAAAATAACCTTTCTTTTGTTTGGAACCGGAAAGATAGTATGCACTGGAGCGAAGAATGTGGAAGAGATAGACGAAGCAATAAAGGTTCTTATAAACGCAATAAAGAAAGCTGCAAATTGAGGTTATAATGAGAAATAAAAAAACCTTAGACTACATAACAATATTCTTTAGCTTGCTTGGATTGGCCGCGATGCTCTATCTTCTTTTGTCCTTTACATTTAATTTGATAGCACAAAATAGCTGCGATATAATAAGTTCCGAAATAAACTGCTCAAAAGTTGTTACAAGCAATTATTCCACTTTGTTCGGGGTAGACTGGTATTACTACGGTATAGGATTCTTTTCAATCATACTTATACTCTCTGTTTTAAGGTTATTCAATAAAAATGAAAAACAGAATAAAAGATTTGCACAGGCCATCTTTGGATTAAGCATATTCGGTGCAGGCATTGCCTGTTATCTTATATACGTGGAGATATTTTTAGTTCACCACATCTGTATATTATGCACGACCGGGCACGTAGCAATATTCGGATTGCTTATAACCTCTATCCTTAGATTCACAAAATTTAAGCATACCATTTAGTGACATCCTCCATGAATGAATTCATAGCTTCTGGTTCCTGCTTCACAGACATAAATTGCATACAGTTTCCCGCAGTGTATAGGATTACTGCAAATATTATTAGAATAGACTAGCCATACATCATCATGTATTCCAAAGCGGACTGAGAACGCTTACCTTTTGTTAAAAGAGTTGAGTGCTTAGTTGTGTGAAGATATATAAGAATACTTTGCCTTTTCTTTTTCTCTATTGTTTAAGGCTTTAAATTGTACGTTATTTGATGGAAAGTAAATATATAAATATTTGCTATGCCTAAAACCTTTAAGTATTAAATTCTAATATTTGAAGGCAAAGAATATCTAATTAATGTTTAGAAGCCATTTCCACAATGGAATAAACTTAACCTTTTTGCCATTGATTTTCTCCTGAGCTTCATAGTCCCACGTTATCACTAAAAGGTTATTGCAGTGGAGTTCTTTTGAAGCTAAAAGCAGCGAAGAGCGTTCCCTCTCTTCTAATTCGTCCTTATGACTAACGTAGGTTACCTGCACAAGGCTAGTAGGTTTACCGTTTTCGCTTATGACGAAATCCACTTCCCTCTGCTGGTAATCCTTCCAGTAAAAAATATCATAATCCCCTTTTCTTCTTAACAGTTCTAGAAAAACTACATTTTCCATCTGTCTTCCCCGTTCTTTATCACCTGAGAGGTTTACGAAACCGTTGTCGTTCAAATATACTTTTTTTATGGATAAAGAAGACTTTCTCAACGAGGTGGAAAAGCGAGGAACGAAAAAACAGAAAAATGAATCCTCAAACAACTGTGCATAAGAATACACAGTTTTTTGGCTTATGTTTATGCCCATACTTTTAAAAGTTTTGTATTGTTTACTTATTGAGAACTCTTTTCCAAATGCAGACAATATCGAGTTCA
>JAMCSP010000003.1 GCA_023378865.1 Candidatus Parvarchaeota archaeon
ACTTACTTGTTTTTCTTAATAAAATATAGACGCATTGGGAATATAAAGCTTTCGCTTTTGTTTCTAATGTGATGGAGGGGAAAATGGTAATGGATTTGCTTGTTGAAAGCGCATTGAAAGCCAGCAGGGAAGAAGGTATGAATGAACCTTTATTCAACCAGGCTTTAATAAAAGTTGTAGGAGTCGGCGGCGGCGGAAATAATATGGGCAATTGGCTCTTTAAAAAAGGAGTCAAGGGCGCGGAAGTAATTCTAGCTAACACAGATCAGATACAGTTAAACGCAAGGAATGGTGATAAGAAGATTCTTATTGGAAAAGAATTGACTAAAGGATTGGGTGCAGGCGGTTTTCCTGAAAAGGGAAAAATGGCTGCAGAAGAATCCTCTAGGGAACTTAAAGATGCTCTGAGGGGAGCGGACTTGGTTTTCGTATGCGCAGGCCTTGGCGGAGGAACTGGTACTGGTGCAGCACCTGTAATTGCAAAGCTTGCAAAGGACATGGGTTCTATTGTAATAAGCACTGTAACAATGCCCTTCAAAACTGAAAGGAAGAGAGTAGAGTCAGCAGAAGCGGGATTGGAGGAATTGAGAAACAGTTCCGATACAGTTATTGTGATAGACAATAACAGGCTGGTAAGCATGGCAGGAAATCTGCCAATAGACCAGGCATTCAATGTAGCAAATGAAGTAGTTGCAACTATGATAAAAGGAATAGTCGAAACTATCTCAGATGCAAGTGCATTGGTGCACCTTGACTTTGCAGACATAAAGGCAATAATGAACAAGGGCGGTGTTTCAGTGATAGGAATCGGTGAAACAGATGCTTCGGACTCAAGGGTAACTGAAGTAGTCAGAAGGGCACTCAATAATCCACTTTTGGACGTAAGCTACAAGGGCGCAAAGGGAGCTTTGATACACATCTCAGGAGGGCCTGATTTAACACTTGCAGAAGTGAATCAGATCGGTGAGATGGCAACTCAGTCTTTGGACCCTGACGCAGTAGTCATATGGGGCGCAAAGGTAGATGAGTCTCTGTCTGGAAAATTGAGGGTAATGACAATAATAACGGGAGTAAGCTCCCCTTACTTATTGGGACCCGAAGAGATAAACACTCTTTCCAAGACCACTGGCGCAATAAACCAGGAACTTGGTATAGAGATACTTAAGTAAATTTTTGGCCCCTTTTGGGGCCTATATTCTATTTATCAAAATTTCCTCAAAAAAACGACGGGGGTTTAGAAGCCCCCGTTCCCCCTATTTTTGAATTTCTAAATATAACCTTTCAAAGTAAGCAAGCGCTTTTTTCTCCTCTAAAAGGCCTTTTTTGGTAATAGAATAAACTTTCCTTTTTCCATGTCTCTTTCCGGTTATTAATCCGCTTTTTGATAACCTTTTAAGTGCAGGATAAATTGTGCTGGCAACAGGTTTTTTACCCCTGTATTTTTCTATGTTGCTGGCTATTTCTTCCCCGCAAAGGTTGTTTTTCTTAAGCATGTTAAGTATCTGAAATGAAAGCATACCGCGCATGTCGCAGCCATCTTTTGCCATAATTTATTATGAAGTTACTATTTTTATATACTTAATTACTTATTAAAATATGCAAAGCACGGAAGAAACTTCAAATTTGCATGAATTTTACAATAATTTTGTCTCATTTTCTAGAAAAAGACTTGATGAAATAATTAAGGAAAAATCATTGGAAGAGAAAAATATATTAGAATCAAATCTTAATATCTGCATAAAAAACTACGGGATAGTTACAAAACTGGCAGAAAAACTGCTCAGTCTAAGAAAAAACAATGAAATGCTCTCTAATCTAAAAATAGAATATAAATATCATGATCAAAGAGCAATAGAAAATGCATATATCAGTTCAATTGCCTATGTTGATAGTTTTTATCATAGTATAGGAAATGATTTTATCGATGCAATTAAATTTGGGAGTTCAACGAAATCGCTTTGTTTTGCAGAAACTGAGTTCAATTACATGATGGAAAGTTTCATTTCAAATTACAGTGAAATAGTAAACAAAGCTTATGTGCCCGTTCTAAAGATTATAATATGAATACTTTCTAAGTCTATAAATGGGAAAGATAGCATACAAATCACCTTTTGATACACTTAGAATTGAAGAAGGTTATTCAAATGTAAGGGGAAAAAGATTAAAAAATTTCAGAATACTTAAAAACGATGCAGTAGTTATACTCCCTTTTCTGGATAACGATACAATAATTATGGAAAAGCAGTTACGTTTTGCAGTGAACAAAAAAATACTTGAGTTGCCTGCCGGTTCAATAGACAATGGTGAGAGCAGGGAAAACGCAGTAAAGAGAGAGCTTACTGAAGAAACGGGTTATTATCCGAAGAAGATCAAGTTCATGTTTAAAACGTGGAATAATCCGGCATTGATGAATTATTTTGAATATTATTACATTGCTTATGACCTTATTAGAAAAGAAAGAAAGCTTGATGACAATGAAGTTATAACACCTGTAAAAATGAAGTTAAATGATGCAATTAAAAATGTATACAACGGAAAAATAAAGGACGCAAAAACGATGCTTGCGTTGCTTTTTTATGAGCATTTCATTAAAATCGATAGTGGGGAGGTTTAAAATGGAAGAACTTTTCGTTTCATTGCACTGCTTTAAAATCTGTTTTAATGACAGTAAAATAGACAGAAAAGAATTGACTGAAAGGATAAATGAACTTGCTAAGAAAACGTCAAACGAAGGAATGTTTGTCTGCAGGCAGTATCTTTCAATAAAGCATAATGCCGATTTAATACTTTTCAATATGGCAGAATCATTTGATATTCTGCTTTCATTTAAAGAAGAGTTAATGAAACTTTTTGGTAATGTCCTAAATGAAACCTACAGCTATCTTTCAATCTATGAACATCCGAATGCCAGTTATATGAAAGAGGACAGCAGACTAAAATACATAGTTGCTTATCCTGTAAAAAAAGACCCTAAATGGTATTTACTGGAAGAAAAAGAGCAGAACAGGATAACAAAAGAGCACGTAAACCTGGCAGTAAACGATCCGAACAATGAAAACATAAGGTCATATACAACCTATTCCTTTGCTATCGATGATTATGAATTCCTGGTTATTTATGAGGTTGAATCGCTTGCAAAATGGATGAAAGTGGCAAGAAATCTGAGAAAAGCAGAGGCAAGGAACTGGATAACCGTAGAGAGTCCTGTTTTTGTAGGCAAAAAGGCAGTAAATGTTTAATTTTCTTCCTTTACTTCGTTGAATATCCTATGGTAAGGCCTGCCCTCTATTATGCCTTTTCCGTACTCAGTGGTTTCATGGAAAGCTTTGGCAGTTGTAAATTCCCGGAATGAATCCTTATCTTTCCATTCGCTGTATATCATGTATTCTGTTGTGCTGCTTTCTTCTCCAACCTTTTTATATATGCTTGCCTTTTCAAAGCCTTTTACGTTGCTTTTTAAGTATTCAACCACTTTTTGAAAAGTATCCTCAAATTCTTTCTCATGTCCTTTCTTTACATTGTAGTACATCCCTACGTTTATCATTCTAATTTAATTATTTGGTAATATATTAATATTTATATCGTATAAGCTATATATTAATAAAATACTCTAGTATAAATATGTCAGAGCTTAAATGGATTGAAAAAGAGTTTCAGGGCCACGAAACATTCGATGGCGCAGGAGTTAAACTTAAGAGGATATTCGGAGGGCCAAATTCATACCTTTCAACTGACCCTTTTCTGCTGCTGGATCATTTTGGTTCTGACAAGCTTGAGGATTATATTGCAGGATTTCCATGGCATCCGCATAGAGGTATCGAAACGGTTACATACCAGTTGGAAGGAAAAACTGAACATGAAGATAGCGAAGGCAATAAAGGCGCAATATATCCGGGAGATCTGCAGTGGATGACTGCCGGCAGCGGGATATTCCACAAAGAAATGCCAAAACCAATCAATCCGAAGAATGAAAGAGAAAATCTTCTTAGTACAGGCATGCCAAATTCCGTTGTTGGCATGCAGCTCTGGATAAACCTAACAAGAAAAAATAAGATGTCAGATCCCGTTTATAGATACATAAGCGGCAGCAAGGTTCCGGAAATAGACAACACTTTTGGGGCAAGGGTAAAGGTTGTGTCAGGAGAATTTCTAAAGAATGCAGGAGCTTTAAAGTTAAATGATGAGAGGGATATTACATACCTGGATGTTAAAATGACAGAAGAAGCGGTCTTTGATTTTACAGTTAAGAAAGATTACACCTCTTTGATTTATGTCCTTACAGGTAAAGCTATACTGAATTCTAAAGAACCTATATTGAAGGGCAATGCATATCTTTTTTCTCATTCTGGCATAAAAATCCATATAGAAACGGAACAGGATAAAACAAGGGTTATACTGCTTGCGGGTAAACCGATAAGGGAACCAATAGCATGGTACGGTCCGATAGTTATGAACACAAATGACGAACTTTCCTTGGCATTTAAGGAGTTAGATGAAGGAAATTTCGTAAAGAATAAAAAGCCTGCCTTTCAGGATGTAGATTAAATTTATTATAGCGTACTTCCAAATATATAAATGAAATCTTTTATACAAGGTATAATACCAAATGTTTCAGATACATCCGAAAATAGCAAGCTATTATATATTTTTTTCAGCTCATCTGATATGTTTTTAATAGAGGATTCAAAAGTTGATAATGTACTTGCAGAATCTCCAATAGGGATGTGGCCTGCAAGCGGTGCCGTTATAGATGCAAGCACTCCTTCTTCAGCATTGTCGAATTTCAAGGAAAAGATGGATAAAAACTACTCTGAAAATATCGATTATGCATATCTTAATAAATTATCGTATCTTGTAGTAAACTATTCAGATGTAAAAACTTTCAAGTTATCTTCTGACAATATAAATTTCATAAAAATAGAAATTGAAACAGTCAAAGAGACGTTAAATTTTATGACAGATTACATTGATTCTGCCCTTTTGGAAGAATATAAAAGAATGTTATCTGTTCTGTTTGGAAGCAGGTTTTTATTCAATTAATCCAGCCTTTTTATTATATGGTAGCCGAACTGCGTTTTTACAGGCTGGGAAACCTGTCCTTTGCTCAATGAAAATGCCGCCTTTTCGAATTCCTTTACCATAACTCCCCTGCCAAAGTAACCTAAATCTCCTCCCCTTCTTCTTGAGCTGTCAATTGAGAATTGTTCTGCAAGCCTTGAAAAACTCTCCCCTTTGTTTATTCTCTCAAGTATGTTATATGCAACAGACTGCTTTTCTACCAGGATATGTGCACATCTTATTTTGTCTACCATGTTAATAGTGGGCCCAGGGAGGTTCGAACTCCCGGCCTTCTGCGTGTAAGGCAGACGTCATAACCACTAGACCATAGGCCCTTACAAACTTTTAAGTAACGTTTATTATTTAAATTATATCCTTCTTATAATAAAATGGAAAAACTATCCGCGCTTGTTTCTGATTTTGATGATACGCTGTTTTTCAACAGGCCAGCTTTGATTTCAGCAGCAAAGGATTTGTACGAAAAACTGCTTAAAGGAAAGGAAGAAGATTATAAAATACTCAATGATCTTGAAATTACCATAGGAGAAGGAAAGGTTCCAAAAGGCTTCGATAAAAAATGGAAGAACGAGCTTTATACATCTGCATATGTTAAATACAGAGACAAACTTTTGCCGAATTTGCCTTTTATTAATTATTTGAAAGAAAGCGTTAAACAGGGAAATGAGCTTATAATATTAAGTGCCCGTGGAGAGGAATTCAGGGAGCAGACAGAAGAAATGCTGAATAAATACGGTTTGAATTACAGTAGCGTAATATTACCTGCAAATCATGAATTAAAGGATGAAGAATGGAAAATGCTGGAAGTTAAAAAATTAAGTGAAACATATAATCACATTGTTCTGTTTGAGGATAAGGAAGAAAATATACACCACATTATAAATAATTTAAAGTCCGAAAACGTTGAATTTTACCTTGTAGATCATTCTATTCTGACATACATTACTCATTAAACATAAAATAAACATTTTTATTCTTTGCACAATTAAATGATTTGTCAAATGGGCTCGTAGCTTAACTCGGTAGAGCATCCGGCTCTTAACCGGATTGTTGCGGGTTCAAATCCCGTCGAGCCCATATTTTAGTTTAAATTTATGACGTATCCCATTACTCCGTTTTTAGCTTCAAGGTAACCATTAGTATTAAGTTTCATATTCACATAGCCTTTTTTAATTCCTAAGTCTCCAAGAAACTCGATGAATTTCTTGGGAGTTTCATTTATACCATTTTCACTGAAAATTACCGTTTTGGCCCCCTTCTCCTTAGCTCTTTCTAATAAATCTTTATATACTGCTTTGAATATTTGCGGCTTTCTGAAAGTTCTATGTCCTTCCACAGAATCAACAAGAAAAGTATTATCTTCCATATAGCATATTGCGCTTCCCAGTGATTTATTTCCTAAAGCGTATTTTACAAGCACGAAACCCTTGTCTTTATCTCTTGAATAATAATCTTTACAGTAATTGTATATGCCATCATGATAATTACTGGGCAGATAAACACATGCAATCTGTGTTCTATTATCATAATCCAGCGGATTATTGTTTTCAACAGCTCTTAGTATTGTATTACCCCCAGTAAAACCAAAATCTTTGTAATCTGTGAATCTTAATACATCTCCTATTGCTTCATTTTTCGTAGATTTAAGGGAATCTATCGCTTTATCTATCTCATTTTTCTTTATGTATTCTGCTAGCTCTTTTATTTTATTTTTGTAATGTGAATTAAATTCATTCCTTGCCTTCCTTATAACCTTTTCGCCCGCTATTTCAGATATACGTTTATAAGCCTCATTATCCACAGCTTTATTCCTAGATCCTGTTACAGCTATAAGAGCAAGATAAGGGAGCTTGTCATCCCCTTCTAGCCTTTTCGTTTCTTCAGTAGCTATATTATACATTTTTAATGCAATTTCATTAGAATTATCGATTAGATCAGCCAATTCCCTCCTCTTACCTTTATCAACAGAGAATAACATTAGTATCTGGTTTGTGTTTAGATTGCTGTTTTTTATGCTATATTCCTTAGAAATATACTCTGAAGCTACATTCTTATAGTTAGTTATATTGTCCTTACTTGGTATAGGCAGTTCATAGCCTGATTTTATATAAGCAGCAACCCAAGCAAAGCTTTCTTTACTGCCTATCAAATCATCAAGCTTTTTATTCTTAATAGCAAAAAAATCTTTAATATCAAGTATATCAAATGCATCTGCTCCAACTAGGTTTGTGATTCTGCAAGCAGCCATTAAAGTACCTTTATCTTTAGTATCTATTGCAATATCCTTTAATCCATAGGCTATATTCTCTGCATTATTTCTTCCATACTTTAATATCGTCTTTGCTGATTCTATTACTGCATCTTTATCTTTCGTATTCTCTGCAATATCCTTTAATCCATAGGCTATATTATCTGCAGCATCTCCATACTTTATTATCGTCTTTGCTGATTCTATTACTGCATCTTTATCTTCTGTGTATCCTGCGATTTTTACTAAGCTGTAGGCATCTGCATTTTTCACATAATTAACTATTTCATCTAAAGACATTATTCTAGCAGCTTTGATAACCCTATTCTTGTCTTTCGTATTACCTGCAATATCCTTTAATCCATAGGCTATATTATCTGCATTATTTCCTCTATACCTCATTATCATCTTTAATGATTCTATTACAGCATCTTTATCTTCTGTGTATCCTGCGATTTTTACTAAGCTGCCGACATACGTTGCATTTTTCACAGAATTAGCTATTTCATCTAAAGACATTATTCTAGCAGCTTTGATAACCCTATTCTTGTCTTTAGTAATGCTTGCAATATTTTCTAATCCATAGACTATATTATCTGCATTGTTTTCCCCATACTTTAATATCGTCTTTGCTGATTCTATTACTGCATCTTTATCTTTCGTATTCTCTGCAATATCCTTTAATCCATAGGCTATAATCTCTGCGGTCTTTCCTTCATACTTTATTATCGTCTTTGCTGATTCTATTACTGCATCTTTATCTTTTGTATTTATTGCTATATCTACTAATCCTCTTACAGTATCTTTTAGGTACTGTGCATCCTGTGAATATTTTTTAGCTATCTCTTGAATGGCTTCTCTTACATCTCTATCAAGTGCATACCCAGGGATCTCTAGTTCATCGAGTAACTTTTCAAGTTTCATAACGTCTATATTGAAGATAAGGCATATATAAAAGTATTCTAATTAAGGATAGTATTTTATACAGAGCCATTTAAAAATGGGAAAAATTTTAAGTTAGTGGCGTTTTAAAAGGTAACGTTACCCTGCATTTTTAAATATTCTAAAACAGATGTGTCATTTAAGGGTTTTGTATAAAGATATTAATCCTGTGGAGTATAACTAATATTATGCAGTCTTTACAGGGGTTTTTTAGCAGGCATGCAAAAGAGTACGCTAGCAGCGAGAGCCATATGCATGGAAAGGATTTAGATCTGCTTATTTCCATGTTGGATCTGAAGAAAAACTATAAAGCATTGGATGTTGGTACCGGCCCGGGGTTTGTTGCCTTTGAACTGTCAAACAAAGTAGCAGTTTCTGTAGGTTTGGACATTAATGAACACATGCTTGATATTGCAGTTAGGAAAGCAGAAGATGACAATAAAAGTAATGTAGTGTTTGTAAAAGGCGATGCTTTATCCATGCCTTTTCCAGACAACGTTTTTGACGTAGTATCCTGCAGAAGGGTAGCGCATCACATAAAAGACAAGAAAAAGTTCATAGAAGATGTTTGGAGAGTACTTAAGAAGGGAGGAAAATTCGGAATAACCGATTTATTGAAGCCTATGGGCGATAAAAAGGATTTATTCAATAAATTTGAGAAGGCAAGGGATACAAGTTATATCAGCTCTGAATCACTGGATTACTGGTTTAAGATATTAAAAGAAAATGCTTTTCAGGTTGATAATTTTAAGACATTTGAAATGAAGGAAACCTTTGAATCCTGGTTATCCCCTATAAGCGAAAATAGCCCAGCTGGCAGGAAAGCAAAAAAGATACTTACTGATAATATCAACTATTTTAAGGATGTTTTTGGATACGATGCAGAAAGCGGATATTTCAACAAGTCTAGAATGGTAATAATTGCCAGAAAGCCGGAATAAAAAGGCAAAGGTATAATTTTTAAAAGACAGAAAGAATTAAACTACTGATGATAATCGCATTGCTGTCAGCCAAGCCTATAGAAGAAGAAAAGATGAAGCATATTATATCAAAGAAACTGGATCTTATAAACAACGTTCAGATAGCACTGGATAAAACCGGTAATTTAATCCTTTACTCTGTGGATTTCCCCAAGTCCCTGCTTTCAATTCTTTATATCCTTTCGGTTTCCGATTACGTTTATTTTTTTGCAGGGAGCGAGATAAATGCATTGGACGCAGAGCTTGCACTTTGCGTTGAAAACTCCGACATAGAAGAAGGTTTGATACTTAAAGATAATTTCTCTGATGTTACTTCTTTTGACAGGTTCTTTGATAAATATAAGGTAGGAAAATTCAAAAAATCCGATTTAAATCCTATAGTTATAGAAAAGATAAACGAAAAAAAGAGGGATTTCAAGTACGTTTCAATAGACAAGCATTTTATAGTCAAGGGAATAGGTTCTGTTATAATAGGTTTTGTTTTGGGCCAGCAGATAAAAAAAGGGGAAAAGCTTCTTCTCCTGCCTTCATTGAAACAGTGCAGCATAAAAAGCATACAGATAATGGATGTGGACAATGATTCAGCGGAAGCAGGCTCTCATGTCGGGCTTGCTTTGAACAATGTTTCTGAGCAGGACCTTTCAAATAATTATGCCTTATCATCGATAAGCAAAGTAAATGATACTGTAGAAGTAGAATTAACTCTTTCTCCTTTTTATAAGGAGGACCCTTTTTCCAAGCAACTTTCATGCTCGTTTTTTGGAGAGCCGTTAAGCCTTAATCTTTTAAGGGAAGGAAGCACTGTAAAAGCACATTTTAACAGGAAGATAGCCGAAATAAAAGGAATTTATCTTTTAGCAGATCCCAGCCTTTCTATAGGAAGAAACAGAGTCGTCGGCAGAATAAAATTGCTGTAAAATCAGAAAATATCCGGGACTTTTTTGAGTTTTCTATAGTATTCCAAAGCAGCATTTATTCCCTCTTCCGGTTTTATTTTTGCAGAGAAACCCAGTTTTTCCATGCTTTTTTTCGTATCCGCATGCACTATGTCAACGTAATTTTTTAATGGATTAGCTATGTTCTTTCTCTTTATTTTTTTGCCCATAGCCTTTTCAACTTTTTCTATTATTTCATTAAATGAGTATGATATGCCCGTGCCTACGTTAAATATCCCGTTTTCCCCGCTTTTAGCAGCAAGCAAATTTGCAGATACAACATCTGCAACATTAGTAAGATCCCTTTTCTGAGTGCCATCGCCGTATATTATAAGTTCTTTATCTAACAGCCCTTTCCATATTATCTGTGAAACCATATTAGCGAACTCCTTTTTGCTTTCTTCCCTGTCGCCGTATACACTGAAGTACCTTAGTCCGCAGTACTGCAGGCCGTACATCTGATTGAAAAGCTCTGCAAGCCTTTCCATCGAGTATCTTGCTTCCGTATAGAAGTCCTTTACTTTAGGTATCATTTCTTCATTATGCGGCGGGGGATAACCATTGTATATAGAGGAGCTGGAGGCAAAAACTAGCTTGCATTTGTTCTTTACGCAGTAATTTAAAACTGCTATAAACTCAGAGACGGCTTTTCCGACCAAAGTATTGTCCTTTCTGTACATTGGCGTTGATGAGTATATCCCCTCATGGAAAACTATGTCTGCTTTCCCAAGTTTTGATATCTGCGATGCGTTTTCTTTTATAAATTTAATCTTATTTGATATTGCTTTGAGGTTGTTTTTATCGCCGGTATTTAAAGAATCAATTACAGAAACCGAATAACCTTCATTTACAAGCCTTTCGGCGATATGCGAGCCTATAAATCCGGCCCCTCCGGTAACTATAGCCTTCATAAGAATCTATGGAATCGGCTATTTAAATGCATTTTATTTGTTTTCCCTAAGATAGCTTTCAAGGTCTTCTGCGTTTATCATTGGCTTTTTAACCTTGTTCATATCATCTATTGCGATTCTTTGGCAGGCAGTGCTTATGAAAGCATCTATTTCCCTGAATTCGTTTAGTCTATCAAAGTTTATTTCATCTGCAATAACTGAATAAACTTGCTTGCCTTCTTTCCTCAGTTTTTCCTTCAAAAGCTTCGAGCCATAAGTCTGGCCGGCCTTTGTAGATTCAACAAACATAACTTTTTTGGCAGTCAATACGGCCCCTATTCCCTGCATTATCCTCTTTCTGTATTTGTCAGCTACATCTGCATTTATTATTTCTATGTTCTCTGTCTCAGGATCTGCAGTGATTACTGTCTTTCCGTATTTAAGCGGTATGCCCAGCACATGAAACATTCCCTGCTCAAATGCCAGAGTCGCATCGCAGTCTTTGCAGTCTGCAGCATAAACATCGCAGCCCAATATCTGGCCAGGGTACATAGCTCTGTAAAGAGACTGTTTAACTACAAACTCCTTGTCCTTTACCCTGTTCCTGAAATCATTCATCTGGTCTATGAACTGTATCGCTGCCACAAGGTTTATTTTTTTATACGGCTTTATTTCATTGTAAATCCTTTTTACAAATTCATCGCTAAGTTTCCCCTTGAATCTGGATTCAACAAAGATCATTTCCATCTTACCTTATAGTATTTTAGTTTAATAAGTTATTTATTTCAATGCAAAACTATTTATAAATAACAGTTATATCTAATAAAGTCTATGGAGATAAAGATTGTAATAAACGATGCAAAAACAGGTAAATCATTCAATAAAACACTGGAAAATGACAAGGCGGACCAGTTGTTCGGTAAAAAGATTGGTGAGGAATTAGAGCTTTCATTCTTAGGCTTGGATGGCTATTCCGGCATAATAACGGGAGGAAGCTACATGACAGGAATGCCTATGTCGAAGGATTTGGATGGTTCTGGCCTTAGAAAAGTGCTTATAGGGAAAGGGCTTGGAAACAAGCAAAAGATACGCAGAAGAAAGAGCATTGCAGGAAATACAATCGGTCAATTTACATCTCAGATTAACATAAAGATATCAAAGTACGGTGAAAAATCTTTGGAGCAGTTATTCACGCCTTCTAATGGTTAAGGATATAACAATAGATGTAGTTGGTAATTTCGCCGATGGTAAGACAACGTTGGTAAGGGCGATTACTAGTGAATCTACTTTAAGACATAGCGAAGAAAAAAAGAGAGGAATAACAATAAGACTTGGCTATGCCCATTTTCTTATATACAAATGTGATTCCTGTGGTTTATTTAGCAGATATGATAAGTGTGAGGCATGTAATTCAAATGCAAGTCTTTACTATAGGGTTTCGATAATAGACTCACCAGGCCATAAAACATTGATGACTATAATGCTGAGTGGGGCGACTTTAGTAGATGGTGCCGTTCTTGTTATAGCAGCAAATCAAAAATGTCCTCAGCCTCAAACGCAGGAACATATAGAAGCATTACGTATAATTGGTGTTAAAAATATAGTTGTAGCACAGACGAAAATAGATGTTGTTGGAAAAGACCGTGCAAAGGAAAGCTACAATGAAATAAAGGATTTTATGTCAAAGAACGGCTATCCCGATGCAAAAATAGTACCTGTATTTGCTGCACAGGATGTAAACATTACAGAACTTATACAGGAGATAGGCAAGTTTGAAGTTCCACATAATGAGGAGGAAGGGAAAACAGAAATGGTCATCGTAAGAAGTTTTGATATCAATAGGCCGGGAGCAGATATAAATGAACTAAAAGGCGGAGTTTTAGGTGGAGGAATAAAAACAGGGTCATTGAAAATCAATGATGCGGTGGTTGTTTATCCGGGCGTTTACATAAAAAATTCATGGAAGCCTTTAAAGACTAAAGTTTTAAGCATACAGAGCGAGTTTGGGCCCGAGAAAGAGGCAGCCAGAGGTTTAATGATAGGATTGGAAACTGATTTAGACCCCTCATTAGCAAGAAGGGATAACCTAGCAGGATCTTTAGTTGTAAAAAATGATACCGTTCCTTTATTTAAAACAAGGATAGCGATGAAATATGAAGCTATACCAAATAAGTTCAGCAAGCCTCCGCAGAAAAATGAAACTGTTCTTTTAAATGTTTTAGCTTCAAAGGTTCTTGGAACTGTTGTATCTTACTCAAATAATGGAATTATCATAAATCTGGGGAATTCGGCTCTGCCATATTTCATAGGCGAAAGGGCCATTCTATCAAGAAAAATAAACAATGTTTGGACAATAGCTGGATCAGGAAGTATATATGAATGATGTTGTGATAGACACAAACATTATGGTTTATTGTTTTGACAATAAACTTGATTTAAACAGCTTGCTTGATAATTTTTTCCAGAGCAGTTTTTCGATTTTAACAATTAAGAAATGCATAGACGAGTTAACTAACATAAAAAGATCTGATGTAAAAAGCTTTTTTCTTTCCTATGGGTTAAGGGTAGTAGAATTTGATGAAAATAAAAATACTGATGATACATTATTGGATTTTTGTTTGTATAAAAATGGCATTCTTTTTACCGAAGACAGAGAATTAAGGGCAAAGGCAAATAAACTTAAAATAAGGACTTTGGTTCTTGAAGGAAGAGGAGTAAAAATCAGCAGCAAATGATCTTAAGCAAAACAAAAATGCTTATATACATACAAATTTAAAAAATAGAATTATGGAAAATGATATAATCTTCATAGGCAAAAAACCGATAATGTCATATGTAATGGCAATACTTACTCATTTGAATTCCGGAAATAATCAGGTTATAATAAAAGCAAGGGGCTCATCGATCTCTACTGCGGTTGATGTTTCACAGGTTACCATGCACAAATTTATGAAAGATCTTAAAGTTTCTGGCATCGAAATAGGGACAGAAGAGCTTGCGGATAAAGAAGGAAAGAAAAGAAATGTTTCATTCATATCAATTGAAATGAAGAGGCAGTGATGATTAAGGAAAATGATTTTGTAATGATAAATTTTGTAGGCAGGATAGCTTCTACAGGCCAGATATTCGATTTAACAGACAAGAAAACCGCGGAGAAAGAAAACATAAATGGAGATTACAATTTTTCGCCTGTGCTTGTCATTCCAGGGGGGAATTATGTATTGAAGGTTATTTCTGATTCGGTTATAGGGAAGAACCCTGGAGATAAATATGAGATAACTGTGCAGCCAAAAGATGGCTTTGGAGAGTTTGATAAGAAGCTTATAAAAACCTATGGAATAGCAGTATTCAGAAGCAACAATATTAATCCTTCCGTAGGAGATATGGTTCTTTTAGACGATAAGATGGCTACTGTGCTTGCAATAAACAGCGGCAGAGTGCTTGTAAGCTACAATCATCCGCTGGCTGGAAAGGAACTGAAATATGAAATTGAGATAGTTTCAATAATAGAAGACGAGAAGGAGAAGTACTCGGCAATATTTGAGCATTACATTGGCAAAAAACCTGAAAGCGTGGATATTGACAATGAAACTGCTAAGATTCATACAAAAGAGGACGTTAAACCTTACCTAAAGGATAGTATAGCGATGGATATAGAAAAATATATCAACAAGAAAATTAAAACTGAGATAATAAAAGATTAGGAGATATTTATATATAATCCAAAATGATTAATCTATTGAGGTAAACTTATGGATGATATACAAATGAATAATTCACTTAGCCAGGGAGTAAAGGGAATAAAGTACGATGCCAGTAAAACCAAGGAATTTGACAAGTCCTTAGAAGAATTAATAGCATCAAGAAGAGCAAATATAAAAGTAGTCGGCGTAGGCGGATCAGGAAACAATACTCTTAACAGAATGTTTGAAGTCGGTATAAAAGGAGCGGAATTTATAGCGGTCAACACCGATGCAGCAGATCTTCTTTGTACTCCTGCCGATAAAAAGATACTTATAGGAAAGGAATTAACAAATGGGTTAGGTGCTGGTGCAGACCCTGCAGTTGGTGAAGCTGCTGCA
>JAMCSP010000004.1 GCA_023378865.1 Candidatus Parvarchaeota archaeon
GGAGCTAGTAATAAAAAACTTAAATCAAAAAGATTATCTGAATACTTTGGTGGACAGCGTAGTCCTTAAGGATATAGTTAATAGGTACAATATCCGATTTTCTTCCCTGATTTATAATTTATTTAAGTACTTAATAGAGAATTTCTCTCATGAAGCATCTTTGAATTCAATAAAGAACACACTTCATCTAAATAGTGTTCATACTGTAGATAATTATGTAAGGTATATTTCTGAGGCTTTTCTTATATTTAGAATAAACAAGTTTTCAGTAAAATCAAAAGAGAGAGCAGGTTTTGGATCTAAAATTTACGTAATAGACAATGGTATAGTAAATGCATATTCTTTCAGGTCTTCTGAAAACATCGGTAAACTTATGGAGAACACGGTTGCAATAGAACTAATGAGAAGATCGGAATTTTTCAAAAGATTTACGGTGAATTACTGGAGGAATATACAAAAAAAGGAAGTCGATTTTGTAATCAAAGATGGAATCAGAATAAGACAATTAATTCAGGTTACGTACGCTTCATCCAAAGAAACCATAAAAAACAGGGAAATTGAGAACCTCCTGGTTGCCTCCTTTGAATTAAAATGTAGCGATCTTTTAGTCATAACCTGGGACTATGAAGCCGTTGAAACAGTAAAAGGCAAAAAGATTAAATTCATTCCTCTGTGGAAATGGCTGCTAAATCTGAATTAACAGTTTTTGCTTTCGAATTTTAATATTTAAAATTCAGAGTTTTCTTATTACAAAGAGCCGTTGTATTATTTGCTTTAATGTATAGATAAAGTCTAATCACTTACTATACTGGTAGAAAGCATTATTAATCTACTAAGAATTAAATTGTTATTCTGTCATGTGGTGAGCTGACAGAGCGGCTATGTATTCGTCTGCAAATGACAAATGCTGTCTAGCGTTGTGAGACATAGCCGTTAACGAAGTAGGCGGGTTCGACTCCCGCGCTCACCTTCTAACCTACACAAGTTTCCAGCAAAATAGCGCCAAACTACAACAAAACATCTCCGGTAATTCCATACTAAATTTTTTATATAATGAACGCATTGAAGTGAAACTATGGATGAAGAAGAAAAAGCAATAGAACAGGAAGCTGAAAAGGATTCAAACGAAGTTCTAAAGGAATACTACGAGAATGAAGGTAATTGATCTGGTTTCTGAAAAGTAAGTTCTTAATTTTAAAAGAATTTTGACTCCATATAGCTACACTTATTAGACTGAAGATTTCCTTAAATGAGATCAAGTTCCTTAAGGTTTTTTTCTATTTTTAATCTTGCATCTTCATTGATATTTGAATATGGAAAAGGCGCTTTTCCTATGTCTATACCTCTTAGTTCCATCGCATACCTATAGCCTGCTGTTAAGCCGCCTTCTTTAAGAACAGACCTGATTTTCAGGATTTTGTTTTGCAGTTCCAAAGCCTTATCAAGCTGTTTATCCTGCAGTGCTTTTACCTCCTGATTTATAAGCTCTGGAAATGGATTTATTACCAGGGATACTACTCCTTTACCGCCTGCATTCATTATGTCAAATATCAATCCATCACTGCCGGCCAAGACATTAAGCGATGGGTTCTGCATAATCAGGGAATGCAGGTCTATCATATTATGTGTGCTATCCTTGTAAAATCTTGCATTTTTATTGTTCTTTATTATAAGATTTAAAGTCTGTAAACTTATCGGCTTTCCAACAGTCGGTTCATTATAAATCATTACGGGTAATGAAGTTAATCTGCATACATTATTGAAATACTCAAGAATTTCATTGTCACTTAAGGGTATTGGATAAGGCTGGCTGAGGGATATAACATCCACAGAATTTTCTTCAGCTACCTTTATCTGTTTTTTCATATCTTCTATATTTGATGGCCTAAGCTGAAAAATTACAGGAGTATCCTCAGCAGCAGATTTAACTGACTTTAGCCACTTTTCTCTTTCACCCTCAGAAAAGGACATAGTCTCTGCGGCTATGCCCCCTACAAATAAAGCCTTAACTTTGTTTTCTAGTAGGAATTTAATGTATTCAGCGGTTTTTTCCTCGTCTAACTGATTTTTCTCATTCAGTGCAGCAAACACTTCTGATAAAGCACCGCCTATTTCCATTTTATTCTAGTTTGTTTTTAATTTTTCCAGCTCTTCATAAAGCTTTTTGGTTCCGCTCATCCCTAACCTGAATTCTTTAGGATCCAATTGCTTTTCAGATGCTTTCAAAAGATCCAGAACCTGCTGGTATGAATGGATTCCGCCGGAAGCCTTTATCCCTGTTTTTGAGCCCAGCCTTTTTATCGTTTCGGCCATTAATTTTACGTTTTCTGGATCAGCGCCTATTTTATTATTCATTGAGGAGGCATATTCTGGCTCGGCAAAACCAGTGCTTGTCTTTATGAAATCAGCTTTTGAACTGCATACTATCTCATAAAGTTTCTCCTTTTCTTCCTTTGTAGTATAAGCATCTTCTACAATGAATTTTATAATAAGGTTGTTTTGATGTGCTATGTCCACAAGCTTATTTACATCCCTTTGAACAGCATTGAACTTTTTCGATTTAACGTAGCCAGTTTGAATTACAAAATCGACTTCATTTACATCTTTAGCTAAAGACTTTAATATTTTTACCCTCGCATTTGTTGTCAGAACCCCCATTGGGAAATCAACGGTAACTGCTATCTTAAGCGGGTAATTCTTCCTTGTTATATATTTTTTAGCGGCCTTTGCAAACAAAGGGTGTATGCAGACACTGTAGGTTTTCAGTCCGGCAGCTTCATCTATTAGCTTTTTTATTTCCTTCTCTTTTGCATAAGGTTTAAGCAATGTGTGGTCAACCACGTTCATTATTTTTTCTATATCAGTTTTTTCCATAAGGTTTATACAGTTTTCAAGGATTTAAGTTTTTAATTTATGCTTTGTAAGAAACGGCAGCTCAAAATGCTTATGCGTATTAAATTTCTATAAAGTAATTATTTAATAATAGCTAAATTTTTTTTAAAAAACTTTAAATATGATTAATTATTAGTAATTTTTTATGCCGCAGTCAGTTAAGAGTGATAAAGGCGATATACGTTCTATCAAAACTAACCTTACTGCACGTTTAGATCGTATTCCTTGGAATTCCTGGCATACCTATATATTTGCAATACTGTTCGCGGGAGTTATCCTTGAAGGGTTCTCAATTTCCTTGGGAGGTGCCACTTTGGGTGCACTTGAAAAGCAATTCAATCTTACTACGTTTGAAGCAGTTATCTTAACTCCATTGTATTTGGTAGGTGCCTTAATAGGTTCCTTCCTGATGGGAACAATGGCAGATTATATAGGAAGGAAAAGAGTATTCCTGATTACAGTTACAATAGTAATAATAGGAAGTATTATAGTTGCACTTTCATTTAACTACGGTTCATTGGTTTTGGGTAGAATAATCACCGCAATAGGTGCAGAGGGTGAGGTTGCAGTAGCAAATACAGCATTGGCGGAGTTTGTTCCTCCAAAGAGAAGAGGTTTGGCAGTAGCTTCAGGAAATGCAACTGCATTTGATGTAGGAACCGTAGCAGCTTCATTGGTAGCATTCTTTGCTATAGCATTGCTTCCTTCAACAATAGGCTGGAGAGTAGCTTTCGCTTCAGCAGTAGTATTAGCAGTCGTTGTTTTCATAGCAAGGCTAAAGCTTCCGGAGTCAGTAAGATATCTTATAAGAAAGAATAGGTTAAAGGAAGCCGAGGCAATAGTCAGCAAGGCGGAAAAAGCATATCAAGCCAAGACTCATAAGAAACTGCCACCAGTCAGCGCAGAGATGCTTAACTTTTCATCACAGAAATTATCGGCTAAGTATGGTCTTTTGTTCAGGAAATATCCAAAAAGGATAACTTTGGCTATAATCCTTAATCTGACAGAGGTTTGGCCCTACTATGCGGCTTTCTCAGTAATCCCAGTGATATTAGTAAAGTTCTTCAAATACAGCTCATCAAGTGTAAGCCTTTCTTTGGTTTACATAACCTTTGCCGGTGTTCTTGGTATAGTAGTAATGTCATTTGCCCTGGACAGAATAGGAAGAAGGAAAACCATTACTGCTTCCTATGGTATAGCAGCATTTATGTTCTTGTTAATCGGTTTAATTGTAGCACACATAAGTTTAGTATTGTTTGTAATACTTCTAGCAGTTCTTTACTTCTGGGTTTACGCAGCAGCCGGTGTCCTTTATCCCCAGATCTCAGAAATGTTCCCTACAGAGATAAGGAGCACGGCAGTTGGTACGGCGATAGGAATCGGCAGGCTTGGCGGTATAATAGGGCCTATAATTCTGGGTATAATACTTGCAGCCGGTGATACATTAACGGCGGTAACCATAGCTTTCGTAATAACGGCAGCGATTATGTTTATAGGTGCAATTGCAGAAGTTATATTGGGTCCAGAATTAAATGGAAAATCACTTGAAAAAGCATCAGCAGAAGCAAAGGGCTCAAAGTTATAAAGTATTAAGTAAAACTCGCTTCTTTTTACTGTTATTTTATCCTAATAGAATGCAGTATCCGATTCTTTAGACAGGTACCATACCGCCGCTACTATAAGGATTATTGAAAAAAACGCAAAAATGCTTAGTCTTCCAACGAATATGCTGTAGAAAACGACTAAAAAGATGGTTTCCATCTCCGATAAAATGTACATTATGGAGGAATATGCTATCGCATGACTGCTTTTCTGCAGGGAGCTGTATCCAAAAAAGCTGATTATTACGCCTATGCTTACTATCAATCCAGCAATAAAGGAAAACTGCAGGCCAGCAAAAGAAAATCTGTAACCTGAAAAAGGGATAAATAAAAGCATTGTTACCACTTCAAAAGCAGCTATTGTCGTTATACTTGAGTAATTTGACCTGCTTTTTAACCCCGTTTGGGTAAGCAGAAAGCCTGCTATTCCGTAAACGGCTATAAGGAATATAGCTATTACTACATCGTAGGTTGTTATCAATGAAAGGTTCAGGCCGTTGAAAGCCAGAAGGACAAAGCCAATCGTTGCAATTATACCGCCGGAAAGGAATTTAATAGCATTCCCTTTCTTAATTCTTGCCTTGTTTACCAGTATATCCATCAACACAAAAACTATTACAGTTGGTGCAATCAACGAGTAAATAATTGCCGAATCCCTATAACTGAATATGCTCATCAAAACAGCGTTTGCTATCCCAAAAGCTATCCCTGTTGCAATTGCGTAGTAGTTTAAGTATAGTCTTTGACGTTTAAACAGGAATAAGGACAAAGGGATAATCAAAAAGCCCAAAGCCATCGAAAGCGAAACCACTGCAAAGTTTTCATTCTCTGTTTCAGCTATGGAAAGCAAAAAGGCCCAAAGGGCATTTATTATTGAAAGTAAAATGCCTATCAAACTTACGAATGCTAAATTGTGCCTGTATGGAAACCCCTTCCATTTAATCATTGAGCATCACTCTTTCTCAACTATAAGCTTAGTTCCTGTGTTTTGCATTGGCCTTTTGCCTATCCTTGAGAGTATTGCTGCCACTATCATTAAAACAACCCCTGCAACAATCAATGCTATATCAATTACAAATAAAGTGCCTGCAAAGCCAGAGAATATAGTAGTCGGTATCTTTACAGAGTAGGTTGAGACTGAAAATGAAAGAAGTATCGGTATTATATAAGCTAAAGGTATGTAGAAGATTACTATCGATATAATCGCCATTGAAATGATATTTCTGCCTATCGCAGTCAGTTTCTTCTCTCTTTTGTAGGAAAAGAATATCAACACTATGCCAAGGATTGCTATTGCAAGAGAGATAAGTTCATAGTGGTATATATCTATGTTGTTTAATGGCAGGTTTATTCCCGTCGAATCCTTTAAGTAGGAGGAGGCAAGGCAGCCCATACCGCAGTTTATGTAGGATATCTGCGAGTTTAGTTTTGCAGTAACAGTTGTTGTCAAGCCAGTAGTGTTTGTGTTTGATATTATGTTGTTAAGTTGATCTTGCTGCAAGGTATAATTGACTATCTTCGAAACTGCATTTTGTGCAAATGAATGCGATAAAAAGCCGGATGAAAATCCTGCAAATATTACCGTGAAGAACAGCAATCCCAGAAATAACAGCAACCCGCCAAAATACCTGCCGCCTTTTCCCAACATCATACAATCTATACCTGCCTTTATTATTTAATATTAACCTGCACTGTCATCCGCAGGATTATACTTATATTTATTGAAGAAGATTAGGTATTTATGCAGCTCTATAATACTTTAAGCAGAAAGGTGGAGAATTTTAAGGCCTTAAAAGAGGGAGTAGTTACAATGTATACCTGCGGTCCTACGGTTTACAACTATGTACATATCGGAAATTTAAGGACCTTCATATTCTATGACATAGTAAAAAGGGCCTTCAAGCTTAACGATTACAAGGTTAAACATGTAATGAACATTACCGATGTAGACGATAAGACAATAAAGGGCGCTATAGAAAGCCAAGTATCCCTAAAGGAGTATACAGAGCTTTACACAAAGTACTTTATTGAAGATATAGAAAAATTAAATGTAGACATGGACACAAAGTTTACGAAAGCAACGGATAACATCGGAGAAATGCAAAAAATCATTGCAAAACTGTTAAAGGGAGGGTATGCTTACGAGGCAGATGATGGTATATACTTCAAAGTTTCAAATTTCAAGGATTACGGCAAATTATCAGGAATGAAGGTTAACGGCAATTACTCAAGGATAAAGAACGATGAATATGACAAGGAAAACGTAGCTGATTTTGCCCTGTGGAAATACTGGAATGAAAACGACGGAAACGTTTACTGGGATGAAAAGCTAAAGAAAGGAAGGCCCGGATGGCACATTGAATGCAGTGCAATGTCAATGAAATACCTCGGCAAAACAATCGATGTACACTGCGGAGCTGTAGATTTAATCTTTCCGCACCATGAAAACGAGATAGCGCAGAGCGAGAGCTACAGCAAGCAAAAATTCGTTGATTACTGGCTGCATGGAGAACACTTGCTTGTCAACGGCCAAAAAATGTCAAAATCTTTAAACAATTTCTATACTTTAAGGGATTTGGAAAAACAGGGCTTTAACCCACTGTCTTTCAGATTGATGGTAATCGACAGCCATTACAGGAACAAACTTGATTTCAACTTTGAAAACCTGAAAAAATACGAAAAAATGCTTGCAAAAATAGATTTATCAATAAAAGCATTAAATAAAGTTGAAAAATACGAGGAAAAAGAGGACAGCTATTCAAGGATACAGACAAAGAAGGAAGTAGACAGTGAACTAGAGGCATTCAAGGAAGCGGTTAACAATGATCTAAACACGCATGAGGCTTTGCAGCATTTTCTCTCTTTACTGGATTTAGCTGATGAAAAAACCAGCAAAGGAAAGGTTGACAGTAAAGAGTTTTCAATTATTTCAAATGCAATAAGC
>JAMCSP010000005.1:0-27387 GCA_023378865.1 Candidatus Parvarchaeota archaeon
TGTCAGAATAGTAATACTTTCCAGTTGCTTTCTCGATGAATCCCTTTGGATTCTCCCTGTATTCTAATAGCTGCAGGATATGCTTTTTAACCGTGTCTATTTGCGTGTCTTTTATCTTCTGCGTATCCAATTCATATCCAAATTTTCCGGTGTTTATCTTTCCAGTTAAGTTTATGTACGCTATTGCCGTGTCTATGTCTTTTTCATCAATCTTCTTTTCTATTGCGAAAAGTCTGCGGTAAAGGGCAAGCTGTCTCCTGTGTTTTGATCCGTTATCATCTGATCTGTCTGTCTTGAAGTCTATTATCAAAAATTTATTCTTTTCTTTATTGAAGAATATGGCATCCAGCTTTGCAGAAACCTTTAAATCGGCCTTTATGTCAGTGAATACTGCTTCAAGCGGCATTTCCAGCGTTTTTTCAGCGTCTATTTCTGCAGCATTGTATTTTCTTTTGATTTCTTCCAATATACTTATTATATTCTGCAGAATTTTTTTCTGTGTTTCATCCAATTCCTTTTCATTTAGCGTGTTTTTGAAGTAGTCCTCTGCTATTTTATGGGCCCTAGAACCGAATTTTGTGCTTTCTGTTACTTCCCTTATTTTCAAAACATTTGTTTTTATAAAGTTTAATGGATCTGACATTGCATCAAGCAGTGAAAAGGATATGCTTTTAAGCTGGCTGAAATAGCTATTTATCCGGTTTACAAGCCATTCCTCGTTTTCTTCAAGCAATGCCTTTGCCGCATCGTATTCTTTGTTAACAAAAAGAGAATATGCTTCAGCGTATTTTTTCTTAAAGGGAGCAGGCTCGTCTTCCATTTCTGCGATGTTTTTTTCAATAAATCCCTCAACATAGTAATCCTCAGCAAGTGCGGGGGGAGTAACAACAAAAAGGTTTTCCTTTGCCCTTGTAAATGCGACGAAATCTACCCTTATGCTTTCATCCGCCAATTCCTCCTTTACGTCTATGTCCTTGGTTTGTTTAATTATTGAATTGGTTACTAAATCAATAAAGCTCGTTTTATTGCTTTGTTTTTTTGGAACATATATAACATTGTCAAACTCTAATCCCTTTGACTTATGGACAGTTGTAAGTACAAGGTTTTCCTGTTTGTCATTTGATTCATAGCTGTCTTCTGCCGTGTAAAGGTATACAAGCATGTCTGAAAAGCTGGGCAGTTCAGTGCTGTCCATGTATTGGTTTATGTTTTCAAGTATTGCTGCTGCACTTATGTAATAGTCATTGTCCAAGGCTACAGATATCGGCAGTATCGTTTCATTGAAGAGTTTGTTTACATTAAATACATTTAGTTCTGCAGCGCCTTTTCTATCGAAAAAAGGCTTTGCAAGTCTTTTTATATCTTCCATGCTTATCTCGTTTTTCCTGTATTTCTCTTCAATTTCAAATGCCTTCTTAAGCGAAACACCTGAAAATGGCGTGAACAGTGCCTTTAGAATGTCCTTTTCATCAGCATTGAATATCCCCTTCAAATAATCAATTATGGAATTCTTTGCCCTTGTTGAAACAGAAGCGCTTGCAGTCGTTGCATATTTTACATTTTTTGAGTCTAATATACGGGAAATGCCTATTATCTGTTCATTAGTTCTGGTTATTATTGCTGCATTTTTACCCTGTGATACAAGATCCATAGCAAGCTTTACAGCTATGTCATCTGTATTGTTTCCTATAAGCTGTTTTACCTTTCCGCCGGTTCCTTTATTGCTTTTAAAATCCATTAGTTCCTCTTTATAACTTGGATCATTTATTTTACTGAGAAAATACTGTTTGGAATAGTCAAGAATTTCGCCGTAACTTCTATAATTAAGCCCCTTTGTTAATTGCTCTAAATTGCTTAGTTTTTGGAATTCAATAAAGTTTTTTAGGCTACCGCCCTGAAAACCAAATATAGATTGCTTTCTGTCTCCTACAAGAAACAGATAATCCCCTAATTGTCTGGCTATTTCTGCCTCTACATCATTGAGGTCCTGCAATTCATCTACCAAAACATATTTATAATGTTTTTTCAAGGGGTCATATTCCTGCAAAAATCTCTTCAAAAGATCGTTGTAATCTATTTTTGTAGGTCCTTTTTCTCTTTCGTAATCCTTGAAAGCTGTGATGAAATAATCGAGAAAAGCCAGAATCTCTTCTACTGTTACGCTGCTCATGTTCTCTAAAAAAGACTTATTTATCAGCTCTTCCTTTGTCATTTTTACATTTATCTCTTCAGGAGTTATTCCAAAGCTTTTTATGTACCTTATTGCATTCTCTACTTTTGGTACTAGCTCTTGTATAATATAATCTCTTTCGTAATTGAATGCATTGTTATTTTCAAAGCTCTTGAATATTGAAAATCTTATGAAGTTGTTGCTAACCAGCTCATATTCTTTTCCCTGCTCTGAAAAGTATGCATTGCAGAAGCTGTGGAATGTGGATATTGTAATGCCATTTATCCTTGAAACTTCCAGTTTATTTTCTTTTAGTTTTTGGCTTATTTTTTCAAACATTTCATCAACGGCCTTGTTTGTAAAAGTCAGGCATAGAATTTCGTTTTCACTTACACCATTCTTTATAAGTTCTATTACTCTATCAGCTAATGAAGTTGTTTTTCCCGTTCCAGGATTTGCTTTTATAAGTATGTTTTTACTTAGATCCATGCTAATAAATGTATAACTTATTATAAAAATATTAAGTCTAAAAGCTTTGACTAATGTTCTTAAATAGTCTGTCTTCTTTAATTATTTATGAGTATTACAAAAGGTAATATGATAAAAATAAAAACGAAAAGCAGTTACCTTATTATTGCTCTTTTATTATTTTTTTGTATATCCTTAATGTTTATCGGCAATTCACATGCCTTTTCTTCTTCCATACTTTATTTTTCAATTGTACATATAACTAACACACAAAATATATCTACTTCACAGCCTTTCCAGCAGAGGGTTAATTTAACCATAAATTCAACAAACAGCAAGTACATAAATCAAACAGGAAAATATTCCTTCCAGAATGTAGAATTCTTTAATACTACAAATGGCAGTGTAATAGACAGCTGGCTTGAAAATTATACTTCAAAGTATGCGATATTCTGGATAAAATTACCGAACGGCATTCCTGCAAATACAACTTTGACTGACATAGCGATTGGTTTCGCCTCCAACACCACTAACTTATTCAACAATAATACAACTGGTGAGGCACCGCAGCTTTCCTCTACGTATGCAGAATATGACAATGGTGCTAATATATTTTATGCTTATTTCAATGCTAATACCCCAAAAAGCGACTTTAATTTGAACTCTGCCATAAGTTTTAGTACAACTACTTACAACAGTATAAACGCTATACAACTTACAGGTTCTACAGCTACTAGAAATGGTATAATGACATATGAAAAACCACTTACTAATCAAGCTTATTTGGAATTTGCTTACTTCGCCGCTCCTTCAACGTCAGATAATAATGGTGAGCCATCTGTGGGTTTAGGAAACAGTGCAACAGCAACTAGTATAGGTTACTATGGCGGAGATAATCCTTCAAGCACTGCCTATTTTGGTGTGCAAGGCGTTTCTGATGGTACTTGGGGGGAAAATACTCTAGGAACAGGAACTACTCAATGGCAAATAGATAACTTTACTTATGTTCCAGCTTCTAGTAATGTAAACGGTTGTGAAATGTCTCCTCAGGTTTACTGTGATACATATACTAATGAATTGACGTCTCAATCTACACTCTATTTATCATTTTTCTTTGCAGATGGGGATGGTACACCGTTAGATGCCTTATACAACTGGGTTTTAGTTAGTTCTTATCCACCAAATAGAGTTATGCCCTCCATAACCGTTGGCTCTGTAGAAAATCTAACTTATGTATTAAGTTTAAATGGATCATTTAACTCAAATTCCACTATAACGTACGGAACAGAGAGCAATTTCACTGGTTTATCCCGTAATTCTTCGGTTTTTGTAAGGCTTTTCATAAACAACACGAAAGTTACAAATTATTCAAAAAATTCAACAAGTTACTTAAGATATTTAGCTGCAGGGTTGTATAAGGTAACTGCGCAGTACAATTCTACAGCCGTTAAAAATATAACCTATTATGAAAGAATAAAAAAAGCCATTCCATCCATACAATTATATTCTTTGCCTAGTAAGAATTACACGCAGAATGGAACCTACCTCAGGTTTAATTTCTCCATCTCTTCTTTAAATAACCAGCTGACTGGTAGATTTTATCTAAATAAAACAAATAAAGTGAACACTTCTACTGCCGCTGATTACAATGTTTCCAATTTACCAAACACTTATACCGCTGTTTTTAACACTACCGGCAATCAGAATTACACTATTAATTCTATGAATTTAACCAGGAGGATATACCCCATAAGTCTTTATTTGAATGGCGTACTAAATTCAAATTCCACTATAACATACGGAACAGAGAGCAATTTCACTGCTGATTTACCCCTAGAATATGTAAGGCTTTTCATAAACAACACGAAAGTTACAAATTATTCAAAAAATTCTACTACGTACACAAAGATTTTAGCTGCAGGTCTTTATGAGATTACTGCAAATACGAATTCAAGTGGTGGAGAAAACGTCTCATTTTATGAAAAAATAAACAAAGCTGTTCCTTCTTTATCCATAGAATCGAGCACCGGTAACTTTACTTATGATGGCGATCCACTTAATCTTACTGGCGTAATTTCAACATCGTATAACCAGCTTTCTGCAAATGAGTACATAAATGGAAAGCTTTTTGCTTCCACTAATACAAGAAAATCCTACCTAAATGCTACTGCCGGAACCTATAAAATCATATTTAACACCACTGGCAATCAGAATTACACTTCATATTCTACATCAAAAGAGATTGTAATATCTAAAGCCTCTCCCAGCTATACACTTAGCGGTCAAAGTTTCATATACGATGGAAAAACCACGAATATCTCTGCCACTGTCAATACTGTAAATAATCAATTATCCGCCACTCTCTACATAGATGGCGCGGTTTTCTCAAGCTTTACTAAGGATTCGAGTATCTATAAAAATGCCACTGCTGGCTCATATTCTGCTGAGGTATCATCCAATGGAAATGAGAATTATTCTTCATTCAGTTACAGCGAGACTTTTATAATTTCAAAAGCGGAACCTACTATGGAGTGCACAGACTCTCCGCTGGTCTTTCTTTACAACGGGTCTTATTTTAACTTAACATGTAACCTATTCTCTATTAATAATCAGCTTTTAGGCAAGCTTTATCTGAATAATTTAACAATAAACTCCTCTAAATCGAAGGTTTCCTATAGGAATAATAAAACTGGAGAGTATATATTTATTTTCAAGGCAGGAAATGAAAATTATTCCGAAAAAGAGATAAACACAAGCAATTCGATATTGGGGAACCTTTCTTTTAATTCTCCGTTAATAAAGTATTACTCCCCCCTGATAGTATCCAATTATCAACAGGTTTCTACTCCGCAGCCTTTCCAGCAGATGGTAAATGTTTCGCATTCACTATACAAAGGATATGCAGCATCAAACTTCCAAAACGTGGAATTCTTTTATTCTAATGGAACAATTATTCCAAGTTGGTTAGAAGGTTATAATTATTCAAGGAATGCAATTTATTGGCTTAAAATAGGCAGTATGCCTGCTTCTTCTTCCATAACAATTTACATGGGCTTCGCTTTAAATTCAACAAATCTGTTTAACAATAAGACAATAGGTGAAGCACCTCAGCTTTCTTCAACATATGCGGAATATGATGACGGGGCCAATGTATTTTCAGTCTATTATAATTTTGCAGGAACTACTTTGCCAAGTGGTTGGACATCAAGCGGAACTATAACCGTCAACAACGGATTATCTATCTCTGGAAGTTCTGCTACATCAGATGCTGAAACAACAGTCACATACAGAACTTCAGTACTGGACTGGTATGGCTATACTACTGTACCTACTGGTTCAGGCTATTGGACAAACCTTGGATGGTATAGTGGTAGTGCAAGCACTGCCCAAGGAAATAATTGGTTTACATATAGTGGACAGAGTGATTATGGATACGGCTATGTTACGAGTTCTAGCGTCCCGGTAATCACATATACTTCTACAGTAGCAGGTTCTTCGCCTAATTATGTTTTTAGCATAGCAAACAACGGTGCAACTGCCTATTATTCGTTAAATTACAACCAGCAAGGCACCACTTATTCTATGCAAACAGCTACAAACTATATAGCATTTAGAAATGGTGCAGGCAGCAGTGGGCGTGGTGCTAATATTTTTGTACAGTGGGTTCGTACTCGTGCCTATCCGCCAAACGGTGTTATGCCTTCTATTACATTTTCCAAGGTTTACTCTGTTCCAATTTTAATGATAAATGGTTCTTCAGCTAATTTCACAGGAATATACGGAACTAAAATTGATCTAGCAGGCTATAAATATAATACTTCAAATTCTATAAGATTACTAATAAACAACAAAAATGTTACATCTTATAAAAATAGCAATGAAACGTATAGCAATTTCATTTCAGCCGGCATAAATAAAATAACAATAGAGGAAAACCTATCAAATTCTAGCAATTATATAAAATTAAGTTATTATGTAAACTTAAGCAAGCGTATGCTCTTGCAGAAACTGATTGTATATCCTGCAAGTAATTTCACTTATTCTGGTAATCCTCCAATAATAGAAGATAAAATTAATGAATCAATAGTTCCAGGTAATTCTCTGAAATTAGAATTAATAAATTCATCTAACAATGTATCCAGAATTTCTACTTCTTCTAATGTTTCTAATTTTTCTTTGTCTGGAAAGTATGCAACAGCAGGAAAATATTCATATTCATTAGTTGCAACATCTAATCAGAATTATACAATTTATTCTTCAAGCGTTGTAAATATTTCTATAAACAAAGCTGTCCCAATATTGGTAATAAATACAGCTCCAACTTTGAATTATTCAAATAACGGCACAAGTTTGATATTTCATTTCATAATCTCATCTGTTGATAACCAGCTACTCGGTAATTTCTATATAAACAACACGATTGAAAACAGTTCTATTGTGAATGGCACATACAATGCTAGTTATCAGCCGAATACCTTCATAGCAAAACTTAACACTTCCGGGGACGAAAATTATACCTCTAAGTCTATTCAAAAGACAATGGAGATAAAACTAGGAAAGTTGTACCTTTACTTAAACGGTTTTCAATCTAATTTAACTGTCACTTATCCACAGCCTCTAAATGTCTCAGCATATTCAATTCCATCTACGCTACCGATAAAATTATACATAAACAATACTCTTACAGCAAGCAGTAATGGCTCTTTGCACTACTTGAAGTATATGGCTGCCGGTTTATATAAGATAACAGTAGCTACGAACAGTAGCGGAATAGCTAATGTTTCGTTTTATCAGAGAATAAATAAGGCTGTGCCTAAACTGGTTCTATATCCTTATTACTATAGCCAGATATACAATGGTTCAGGCATACCTATCAATTTAAACATTTCTTCAGTAAACAATCAATTGTTCTATCAGCTTTATGTGAATTCCTCAATCTCATTTACCGATGATTCCAACGTTACCTATACTACAAATGCCTCTGCCGGTCTTTACCGAATAAAGCTTTACTCTCCAGGCAATCAGAATTATTCTGGTATAGTTTTAAATACTATACTAAAGATAGAAAAGGCAAAGCCTGTTTTAACGCTTTTATTAAATCCAGATAAAAGTTTCTATTACAATGGAACACCTTTTTCTTTACATGGAATAGTATACAGTTTCAACGACCAGTTATCCGCTAATCTATACATAAATAATATACTAAAAGGAAAAGGATACAAGATCAATTATTCCAGCAGTATTCCGATTGAATACAAGATAGTCTTAGAAACATTGGGAAATGACAACTACTCGGCCGCATTTGAAAACTTTAATTTGACTATAATGAATTTAACTGGTAAAGAACTTCTGACAAGTAAAACTAAGCTTTTTAATCAGTCTGTATTAAATACTGTGTTCAATGTAAGCAGGTTAAATTATAAAGAGCAAGCTACTGCTTTTAGGCTGTTTCCTGCCTATAACTTAAGTATTCCTTTACCGTATAATATAACCCCTGTAACTGAGCTATCAATGCCTGTTTTGTCAAACCTGAATGAAAGTGTATTCACAATATCATACACTAAAAATTATAGTTGTTTTGGTAATTCACTCTCCAGCATTTTATACAGTTTTAATGATTCCGTAAATGTGAATGAGGGCAATTTCGGGGAAGTTACATACCTATTCTCTTTGCATAAAAACGTTTTATTGGCAGATAATCTCAGTGCAGCCGATATCTCGCTTTACAGGTGTTCAACGACAAAGCATAACTGGCAGGAGATCCCAACGTTTTTAGTCGATGAAAACGATACTTCTGCAAATTATAAGGCGGTTTCTCCAGGTTTTTCACAATATGTTATTGCAGAGGGACCTTCATTATTGTCTACTGAAAATTCAAGCTTAACTATAGAATATGTGTATGAGAATGGCTTGCCTGCAGATTACAGATGGAATGCAACAATAAACAATGTTACACTGCAATCCACATCCGGTTCACCGATATTAACATTAATTCCTTATGGTCAGTTTAAGATAAAATTCTATAATCTGAGCAGCTACGCATCAAACGCAACATATAGCTGTAAAATTACATATTTACCTAATATACCGCAGAATTCTTCTCTTCTTGGTATAGCAGGTATACCCATAGTTGTAAACTATTCTGTTTCAGAGGGTTGCCTGCCTAATCATAAATCTGCTGTTTATAATTTCTTTATAGAATTCAGGTATGAGATAATTGCAGCCGTAATCTTAATTGTAGCTCTGGTTTCTTTTATGTTTTTCTATACAAAAAGGAAAGCCGGAAATAAAAAGGATTATAAGAAAAAACGTAATAAACAGCATGTAAATAGGAGAGTTACTAAGCAGAATAACCGCAGATGAAAATTTTTTAAATATTTTCGTATATAATTATTATATATGAATAAATAAAATCTAAGGAGGTGGTGCATATGAGAATAAAAGATTTGCAGCCCGTAGATTTTACGGATTTAAATCCCTTCCGACAGCTGGATAAATTAATGAACAGCTCTTGGTTTAACTTTAACTATCCAAGAGTTGATATACTGGATGAAAAAGACAGAATTAAAGTTATTGCAGATCTTCCGGGAATAAACAAAGAGGATATAAAAGTAAAAATAGAAGAAGATAGAGTTACAATAAGGGCCAGTGCACAAAAAGAACTGGAAGAAAAGAAAGAAAACTACTATAAGCTGGAGAGAAACTCTGCGGGGTATTACAGAGAGATTACTTTGCCTGCGGCAGTGCAAAAAGAAGGAAGCAAGGCAAACTTCAAGAATGGCGTACTAACAATAGAATTGCTGAAGAAAGAGGAAGGAGAGGATAACGACATAAAAATTGAGTAATTTTTATTGCTTCTTTTATTTTTTATTTTTGTATAAAAGTTTATAATGAATGAAATGCTAGTTTAAAAATGGAAAGAAAAGTTTATACTGAAATAAAGGGAATACTAAATCCAGAGCATACTGCACTTATAGTCTGGGATGTGCAGAAAATGCTAGTAAACAATATATACAACAAAGAAGAATTTCTTAAGAACATGAATAAGCTGATAGATGCAGCAAGAAGCAAAGGGATGCCAATATTCTTTACAAAGATTACCCCTCTACCAAAGGAATTTGAATCACCAGCAAGAAAATATTCTTCGAGTAAAATGAAGTTTAACATGTCACAATTGCCTAAAGAAATGTTTGATCTGGCAATTGAACCTAAAGACAATGAAATAGTAATAAACAAAAACACTGCAAGCATATTTATAGGCACAAATTTTGAGCTAATGTGCAGAAATGCAGGTATTGAAAGTTTAGTAATAGCAGGCATAGCCACTGAAATAGGTGTAGAATCTACTGCCAGAGATGCAGCAAACAGGGGATTCTATGTAGTTGTAGATTCTGATGCCTCTTCTTCCAGTGACAAAGAAGCTCATGAAAGATCTATACAAAACATGAAAAAGCTTTTCGATGTTTTACCAACTGAGGATATAATAAAGGCGCTTTGATGGCTTTAAAGAAAGATAAAGACAAGATAAGAAGGAGCATAGAGAGAAATTACAAGGTTTTAGGCTTAATAAACGACTTTATGATAGGTATGGAATTTCTAATAGGCAGCATAGAATTCCTGCCGGGCCACTTGACCACAATAGGGGTCTACCTTTTTATTTTAGGCAGTTTTCAGATACTTTTAGTTCCTACAATAAGAATATCAAGAGACATACACCTAAAGCTTAAGCTAAAAAACCAATAAATATAACAAATGACTTAAATGCATATGGAAACAAAGGAATTCAACAAAACAAACAAAAAGCTTTCCGTTATAGGAGTTGGTACTTGGGAACTTAGCAGCAACAGGGAAGATAATATAAAGGCAATAAAATATGCAATAGACAACGGGGTAAATTTCATAGATACTGCAGAAATGTACAATACTGAGGACATTGTCGGAGAGGCAATAAAAGGCTACGAAAGAGAAAAACTTTTCATTGCAAGCAAAGTATGGCCAACACATTTCAAATACGAGGATGTAATAAAGGCCTGCGAAGCGAGCTTAAAGAAAATAGGAACAGATTACTTGGATTTATATCAGTTACACTGGCCCAATAAATCAGTTCCAATAAAAGAAACGATGCAGGCCATGGAAAAACTTGCAGAGGAGGGAAAGATAAAGAACATAGGAATAAGCAATTTTTCGCTTGATGAAATGAAAGAAGCTCAGTCAGTTATGTCAAAATATGAAATAGCATCCAATCAAGTAGAGTACAGCATAGTGACAAGAGACATAGAAAAAACCGGGGTGTTCGATTACTGCAAAGAAAATAAAATAGCAGTAATAGCATACAGCCCTCTTTCTCACGGGAAGATATTCAATAATAAGGAGCTGCTTGCCGATATCAGTAAAATATCAGGTAAATACGGTAAAACGCCTGCACAGGTTGCTTTAAGCTGGCTTGTACATAGAGATAACACATTTCCGATACCAAAAGCCAGCAATCCAGCACACATGAAAGAGGACATTGGAGCAGCAGGAATGAAACTTGCTAAAGAGGATATAGATTTTCTTTCAGGTCTGGAAAGCAAATACTATACTGAACCGATAGCAAAACAGCATAAAAAGAATGAAGATAAGGTAAACAACTACAATTTCAAGGAAGAGAAGATAAACTAAATGCATTAAAACACAGGAAATCAATAATTTATATGGCATGTAATACTTTAGACCTTTTAAATGTGCTTGGAAAGAAGTGGGATGCAACAGTATTAGAGGAGATAACCGGAAATGACGGCATAAATTTTGACAAATTGCTTTCGTTAAACCCAAAAATATACCCAAAAACACTTAATAAAGCATTGAATGATCTGATAAAAAGGGGGCTAATAACCAAAAAAATATCCTATAATAATAACATGAAAAGAAGCGAATACAACATGACAGAAACCGGCAAATCGCTTGTTTCTGCGTTCGAATCATTTAAAAACGTTAACTGTCATGGCTCAGAAAACGTTAAGAGTTGCGGAGAATGCAAGAACGGACCAAATGGTAATAACCAGGAAGTTAGCAATTATATAAAAATATAAAATGCCTTCTAAAATAAAGCAGTTAATCCATTAATTTTTACTGCTAAGCTATTTATAGCGGATAATTGATTATTTAATAGGTATGGATAAGGATAAAAAAGACAATAACTCATTTTTTAGTCCTTTAATCGATTTAATGCATGATCAATACATAAAATATGTACCTTCTTACGGCAATAGTTTCTTTTTCACGATAGGGATATACCTTCTTGAGCTGTTTGTAATATTGGCAGTTAGCGGCATGATAATGCTTATTTTTGGCCCTTACTGGTGGGATACTACTGCAATAGGTACCTTCTTCCGCAGCTTGCACTTATGGGCGGCAGAAGCATTTGTGACATTGATGTTTATACATCTTTTTGTTAATTTTTCGACTTCTGCGTTTAAAAAGAAAAAACTTGTCTGGATGATCGGCAGCGTGCTTCTTCTTTTAGTTCTGCTGGAATTTGCATTCGGTATAGGAGTTCAGGGAGGACTGCTTTCGCAGTGGAATGATAAAGCGGGTGCAGATCTATGGAACGGTTTTGGATTGGGATTTTGGGTAAACCCTTTGAATCAGGGGGCCGTTTTAGGCTGGCACGTGGCAATAATTCCGATATTATTGCTTTTGCTCATATTTATGCACTATTCTTTGGTTAAAAAAGACGGACTAAGCACTCCTTATAGGAATGATATACCTTATAAAATGGTAGAAGCCGACCATAAAAAAATGTACAGGCGGATGGTATACATATTCATAATAATATTGGTGTTTGCATTTGTATTCAGTTCACCCTATATAGCACCTTTAACAATAAGCCAGGCGGCAAACTCTAATCCTTCCGGCGTTGCAACTACTCTATTGCAGGAATTCAATTTTTCATCCGGGACTGCTACTTATCTTGATACCATAGACCCTTACACATTCAGTACTAGAGCCGTTTACTTTACGGTTCCCTACTCTGCTTATGTAAGCTTTGAGAACAAGAGCAATGAACTTTCCGCGTTTTTCAATGAAAGTTCTTCGCAGCAAAATCAACAGTTTATCCAGGCTTATAATTACTTCAGTAACAACGGCTCAATTTCAAGTGCAATGAATTCCCAAAATCCTCTAATAGTTGCAACTGCCAGCCTGACTAAAATGGCCGAATCAGGGCAATATCAATTAGTGGTACAAAATGAAAGTTCCAGTGGGCTGGATGAGACCTATGTATTAAGATTTCTGTATGACACAGGGGCATTGACAACTGCAGCAACGCATTATGGCTTAAGGACTGCACAGTGGGGCATGTTAAAAGTCGGAGCGCCTCCATGGTCAATACAATACTGGCTTATACCTTACGATGCGCTGGAAATAGCAACCTCTAATATCTCTTGGTGGAATGACCTTGAAAACGGCTTAGTAGCCATAATTATATTCTTTATACTGATGCTGTTTCCGTTTATTCCGTACTTGAATGAATTGCCTGACAAGTTGAAAATGTACAAACTGTTTTGGAATAAATACACAAACCCCGAAATGCGGAAGAAAAAGTAGGAAGTTATAACCAGACAGATAGCAAAGGTTTATAAACAAGAAAATATTCAATTAGTTATGGGATTCGTTGATGAATTGGCATTGGAATTGTTTTTTGTCGCGTTTATCGGGTTTCTCATGGATTATACTGTAATCGCTATTTACAGGGATTACAGGGCTAGATATGTAAATAAATCAAATTCAAAATTAAGCATAGAATCGCATTTGCAGGGCTCAATATTCATGTTTGCAGCCATAGCAGTATTCATTCTTGTAATGGGCTTTTATGGAGAAGTAACCTGGAATTTACCGGGTGCATACGATTTGCTGTTTTATGATCCATTTATAATGTTAGGTATACTTACTCTTGGATTCGTATTGTCGGTTAAATACAATCAGAAACTGCAGTATGTAGGGCTTATTGCATTGTTTATGGGTTTGGTACTTATAGAATATGGTATCTCAGGCTATAATTTAGGGTATACTAGTTCACCAATAGCACTCCTCGGCTTGTACAGTGCTTTCGGCATTGCAGGCGTATTCGCTTATCCTACTACCTTGGCAATGGATAAATACAGAGAAAATGGTAGCAACAAACCATTAAATAAAAGCTGGATTATTTACATAGTTCTATTCTTAGTCTTCTTGACTTTGGGCTCAATACTTGCAGCCTATATTGGTGGAGCCGCAATTCCTGCCCACCTTGCAGCTCCTCCTTAATTGATTAATTTTAGTTTATAGAGAAACGAAAACTATTAATATTATTTACTTTCTAATAGAGAAAATGAAAATTGAGATGCTTCTTGGGGCAATGAAGAACATTGAAACAACTGATAATGGAAACCCGTATGAGGTAATAACAAATATTTACAATGCTAAAGACAGGGGAATAGATGTATTAGTAGGGCCTGAATGGAGCCTTACTTCCAAATCTGGTGTATACGCTAGAAAACTTATTACAAGGAATAAAGCAACGAAGGCACTTGAACTACTGTTTAATGCTCCGGATTACAACGAATATGCTCCAAGAGACGCCAGAAAAATACTTGAGGAAAGAATTGATAATGAATCCGTATTTGAAGAGGTTCCTGACATACCTTATTCAAAAAGAGAGTATGAAAAGCTGTTAAAAGGGCTTAAACTGGCAAGTAAAGGCTCGGATATGCTTATTTTTCCAGGAACTGCAATGGTTTATGATGAAAAGAGGGCACTTTACAACGTAATGCCTATATTAAGGGATGGAGAACTGATTAAAAGCGTTTACAAGTTCAATGATGGGCTTAGTTCAAGGTTTAATTTAGATGGAGCATTGCGTTTATACCCCTCTGAAACAAATTATAAAGGATATGAAAAAGAGGATTACTCGCTGTCTTATGGAAAAAGTCCGATAATAACCTTTAACGGCATAAAAACTTCAGTTGAAATCTGCGCTGATGCAGGCATATTAAAGAAATACGGTGTAAATAACTTAGACCTGCAGATTTTATCTTCATGCGGAAATTCCTCTACAGAGAACGTTATAAATAGCAAGGGCTATGTAGTATCGGTAGATGGCTTTAGGGATGTAGATATAAAGGTTTCAGGCAAAGGCATGCTCAAACAAAGACCAGTAGAGAAATCAGATGATATGCACGTATTCAATCTGGATTTTAGCTTCTAACCATTTGTTTTAGCTTCTTTTTTATTATGCAGGTATTCTTTGCCCCAGTAATATAAAAAAGGAGAAACGCAGATTGCAGTTATGGGAATTAATGATTGCATATAGCCCATGTTTGCTATTATATTGTTATAATTATTCATTGAAAGATAATTGTGCAGTGAAACCAAGGATTCTGATCCGCCCATACCAAGATATATGCTTCCAAGCATTTGCCTGTTTTTTAAACCCACTTTTTTATGGATTTTAGAAGAAAAAAGGTACATGGAAATGTTAGCTATTACATAAGAGCCTATAGAGGCAGGAATTATCCCCAAGTAATTGAACAATTTTGACATTATCGGATTAGCTTCCTGTCCTCCCTGATATTCCAAACCCAAATATGTAAGTATTCTATCTGAAAACATGGCCAAACTTTCATAAAGAAACTTAAATTTAACTTCTAAATTGTCCTTATATAATTTTTTTAAACCGGAAAACACTTTTCCAAGGTAATACTTGAGATTTTTCCCCGCATAAACCTCTTTGTTTTCATCTTCGATTATGGAGTCTAAGCTCATTATATCTTAAAAAGATTATTGTTTATAAATCATCTTTTTTGTTTGGAGATAATACTTTAAAGTAAATAAATCCTCCAACGGTTTGAACAATCCCTCCAAATAGAACTGGAAAAGGAAGAGAGATATCCATTAAGTAACCGGATAAACCGGAACTTGTCTGTGCCAGCCTATTCGCCAGGCCCATTACGCTTGATGCAGTGCCATAATCCTGGGAATTAACTCCATGCATATTTACTGCGCTTCTGGAAGGTGAGCCAAAACCTGCTATAAATGAACGAAGAGTAAAGAAAAAGGATGAAAGAATAAACAGGGGAGAAAATGCTATTATTATCAGCATTACCCCCTGCAATGCTCTGGTATAGGAAGCAGTAAAAAGCGTGGAAAATCTTGGTGAATACGCCTTCTTCGATGCTGCAAATGCTGCAATTGCAGTGGCTGCATATGAAATAGTATATATTATGCCTATAAGGCTGCTGTTTACGCCAAAACGCAATTCAAACCATAGAGGAAGAAGAGGGACTGCCATTCCCAATCCAAAACCATTAAATGAATTTGCAAGAATAACCTTAATAGAGTAGCGCATGCTTTCCTTTTTCATCACTTTAGTGGTTTTCTTAGGCCTTTTTACCTCCACAACAAACAGCAATGCAATCAGGGAGATAAGAACCATAAAAGCTGAAAATCCAAATAATACCCTAAAACTGCCTATTATACCAACCGAATTGGTGAAGAAAGCCTTAAGATAAAGCATCAGGCTGCCGAATATTGCAAATGTAGAACCTACATATGCTGCATCGGCAAGTTTTTTCACTCTTTCTTTGCTGCCCTTCCAATTGCTTACTATCAATGCAGTGGATCCCGGTGAAAAATTACCCCGCATGCCGCCTGCAGCGCCTGCTATTCCGCCTATTATTGCAGCTATGACTATAGCAAAGAAATTCACCGAAACAGCGAGCAGTACCAAGGCCACAAGCGGAAAAACCTCCCCGATTATAAGCGATTTCTTATATCCTATTCTATCACCTAATGCTCCAAGAAGAACTGATAAACCGGCATTGAATGCCATTATAACAAAATATATTATACCTATGGATATTACGTTATAATGAAGCGCGAATAAGTACAACGGCAAAGATAAGGTGACAAATATGAGAGCTACGCTTCTAGATGCTCTGGATACCAGAAAGAACTTGAAAGTCCTTTCTTCTTTGCCCATATCATTCATTCATTTATTATTACAGTATGTTTATATATTCTTTTACCCGTAAAACATATTAGTTTTGAATGTTTCATTATTAGATGGAAAAGCTGGAAGGGCAGGCAGCAATAAGTATAGTTAAAAAAGGAAATTATATACTTCTTGATTTGAGAAAAGCAAAACATGGCCGTATCTGGGAAGTTCCCGGCGGCGGAATAGAAGAAGGAGAAACGCCTGAAGACGCTGCTAAAAGGGAAACAAAGGAAGAAGTAGATATAAACATAAAGAATCCTTTATGGTTGGGCGCAAAGAATCAGGGAATACACTGGCTAAATACCCAAATAGACCATTTTTTCCTCTCAAATTCATTTTCGGGAGAGCCAAAAGCGACTGATCTTAAAGACAATGAAACTCTTGAAGTTAAATGGGTAAAAATAAGCGATATAAAATCAATGCTCAATGTAAGCTGGAGAATAGTCGATGCCATGTACTTCCTTTCTCTTCATTTTCCTGCCTTGAAAACCGAATATTACAAAATAAGAAATGCATTTGATAACCGGGCAGTTTATTCCTTTGAGCAGTTTTCCAATTGGTCTGGAAAACAGTCCTCTTTCTACAGGTATAAAAACTATCTGGATAAAAGGCTTATAGATAAAATTGATAGTATTCTGGATAAAATTAAGCCGCCGATACTGCAGATAAATCCAGGCTTTGGAGAAATAACGAAAAGATTAATAGAAAAATTCGGCAATATTGATATCGTTGAACTATCTCCTGAAGCAAGGTACCACCTTATTAAAAACTTTGGAAGCAAAGTGCATTTTATAAATGGCATAGCGGAGAGTTTTCATACAGGCAAAAAATACAACAGCATAATAGCATTGAACTCCTTCATATATCAGCCTTCTTATGTCCTATTTGCACAAAGCATTACCTCTTCAATTAATCCAAACGGAAAGCTGGTATTTTCTCCCCTCAGCATAAAATACCATATTCTCCCTTCATCATATATATCCTACCGTTATTCGGTAAGGGCTTTGGATTCTTACAAGCAATTCTTTGCGGATTTCGGCCTTAAATTTGATGAATCATACGGTTTTACTTTGGACAAACTAAATAACATAAAAACGGATATAATCTCATTTACACGGTAATATAGCATCTACGATATTAACAAAAGATTTATAAAGATTTAATGCATGATTTAAAAATGGAAAAAATAACAATAGCAGCGATGGCTGGAAGTCTTAGAAAAGACTCATTCAACAGAGCAATAATAAACACCGCTAAAAAATATGCACCTGAAAACATAGAAATAGAAATTCTTGACTTGAATGGCATACCGTTATTCAATCAGGATGAAGAAAAGGAAATGCCTGAAAGCGTAAAAATATTCAAGGAAAAAATAAAGAAGGCAGACGCTGTATTGATAGCCACCCCGGAATACAATAGATCAATACCTGGAGTTCTAAAAAATGCAATAGACTGGGCTTCCAGGCCATACGGTGACAATTCATTTGATGACAAGGCAGTTGCAACAATAGGGGCAAGCGGCGGCGCCATAATAGGAACTGCGGTAGCACAATATCATTTAAGGCAGATATTTTCATTTCTTAATGCACATCCTCTGGAAAGACCTCAGGTTTTCATAGGAGGAGCGGGTGACAAGATTGAAAACGGTTTATTTGTCGATGATGATACAATAACATTAATAAAGAATCTTGTGCAAAAGCTTGCAGAATGGGCTATAAGATTGAAAAAATAGAAATTTATCAATCGTTTTCTGCTTTGGATAATGCAGATTTTAGGCTGTAAACATGCTGGACAGGCATAAAAAGAAACAGCAAAGAATACATTCCTTTTATGGCTCTTTTCCGATAATCCTGCCAGTACATGTACTCTCTTGAAAAGCCGTTTAAAAATTCATTAAAGCCCTTTTTATTTGAATAATTATAATATGCAGCTGACAGTACCAGCAAGGATACATCCCAGTACATGTATCTTTTCTTGCTGGTTTTGATTGCCTGTTCTGAGTCTATTATGTATGCTCCTTCCTCATTACAGATAAAATTGTCCAGTTTTGAATCACCCAGGGAATATCCCTCTTTATGTATCTCCGAAAATAATTTGCCTAACTTTGACCCTTCGCAGTAATCGACTTTTCCATCGATATATTCGCGATTTAGCTCTCTGTTATAAAGATCAAAGGAATAAATCTTCGGCTTTTTTATATTGTTGCTGGAATTAAGAAATTCAAGTTCCCTTTCGAGTCTGCTTTTTGCCAAAGAAGCAAACGGGTAAAACAATTGAAATGCCGGAGATAAAATCCATTTGTAAGAATTAAAGCTATTGTACTTTTTTTTAATTACTCTATGGCCCTGCTCTTCTTGAACTAGTACCTGACTTAAGACCATTAAATTTAAAGATTATAATACATATTTAAACTTTAATTTCCTTTTTTCCGCTCAAATAGCAAAAGGTAATGATATCTTAATTCTTTTTCTTTTATTAATTTTAAGCCTATGCTTTGCATGTCGTTTATGACTTTATCCTTGCTTAATCTTATATTTACCGGTGGACCGAAAATTGTATCCTGTGGCTTGAAATCAAGAATGGCTACATATTTCTTTGCTATCTTGTTTATATTTTTCAGGGCTTTACCGCCGCATTCCTGTACGAGGTCATGATAAACGTTTGACATGAAGACTAAGTCGAATGAGCCTATAGAGTAATCGCAGATATCCGCTTTTATGGTCTTTATTCCGGCCTGTTGAAGTTCGTCAAAGTACATATCATTAAGATCCAAAACAGTAACATCAGCAGTTTTTTCCAGCATTTTCTTGCTGAAGAAACCATCTCTGCCACCTATATCTATAATACTGTATCCGTTTTTGATGTCAAGAAACTCAATTATATCCTTATCAGCTAATCCACTCATTTCCCTTATCTTGTCCATCATAGAATACTTTTTAGGCGATAGCAATATTTAAATCATTCGGTGTTAAATATGCTTCATTGCAGTATAGATAACGTTTAAATACAACCAAAATTTTGATATAAAATGGATGAAGCACCTAATAATCCAACTGATAGAATAGATAAAGAAAAAATCCCAGCAGAGAACAGCGTAAAAAACTCTTCTGAAAACGATCAAAACAATAAAGAAGAAACCGGCCAGGGCAGCAATGTACTTCCTTCTGATGACAGAATACCAGATAATTCCGGCAGCGAAATCAAGATTAATAAATATATAGTAATTGCAGTAGCTGTTATAATAATCCTTCTTATAATTGCGTATTTTCTTTATCACTATAACATTTTAGGGGTAAGGATCTTTGTAAGACATACTCTGGGTTTAAGCACGCCAAGTTCTACCAATACTACCGCAAATTCGGCCCTTAACACATTGGTTTCAAGCAATTTTGCAGGGATTAATACAATAAATCTTTCATCGGGAGCAGCGAATGCGGAAGGGCTTGGCCCATCCTCTTTTGAAAGCTACGCCCTTTTCGGTACAGGAAATACAGCAGTAGCAATGGAAAATGGCTCCTCGCCCCAGGGATTGACAGGAATGCTTCTTTTACTGGGAACATTGAAAAACAATGAAAGCCTTAGCTATTATTATCATGCTTTATCCAGTTCCAAAAATCTTTATAATATAACTATAGGGGGAATCCCTGCAGTTGAGGCAATGGTAAACACTACTCCCCCTGAAAATACTTCTCTTTCCGAATCCTATGGAGCATTTAACTTGACGGGTTATAGGTGCAATAGCTCCGGATTCTATGCACTGCTTCGAAGTAAACTGAATCAAACCGTCAAAATAAAAAATGCTTCAATTTATTCAATTTCAAATATGACTCTGCCAAACAGTACAGTATTCAACTCTTCCGTAGCAGTTATAAAGCCAAATGAGACTTTTAATGTTCTTTTTCCTGATGAAAAATGCAACTCAAGTACATACGAAACCGATTTTACAATAGGAACTAATTATAGTATAGGCAAACTTCAAGGATTTGTAGCCATTATAAAGTTCTCTCCATATCTGGTTAAAGTAAATCAATCAGAGGTAATAACAGTTCTTGCCGTAGACAACTCCAATCTTTATGAAATATCTGCTCTTTCCGATGGAAATAACTATGTAAATGAGCTAAATTCAGGATTCAATAACTTCATTAAAGGCGTAACTCTCCAGGATTTTAATAAGTGACACTGCAGAAATTAAAAGTTTTTTACTTCCTTTATGTCCATATCTACTATGTTATTTTCATTGCCGAATAAAAATGATGCTATTAGCTTTTTGCCGGAAAGAATACCCGGTAGCCAGTATCTATCATCAGACCACATCTTTTCAAGAGGCAATTCTTTAGTATTTACCCACTGCGGTGCCATTTCCTCGCTTTCAGCAGGCTCCCCTTCCCATTTATAAGCAATAAATACATGTGCTTTCTGGTTAAAGTCCTTATCAATCGGATTATCCTTAAAATAGAAATTTATTACTGCAACTTTCTCGAATTCCTTAAGCTCTACATTAATTTCTTCCCTTGTTTCTCTTAAAAGAGCATCTTCTATGCTTTCGCCTTTTTCAACCTTTCCGCCAACACCATTCAGTTTTCCGGCACCGAATCCTCTTTTCTTCATTGCTATAAGTACTCTGTCTGCTTTTTTATCAAAAAGATAACACAATGTTACGTTTCTTAGGTTTCTGTAGTTTTCAATGTAATACTTTAGATTCTTCTCTTCCAGCTCTGCCGTATATGATCAGACTGCACTCCATCCCCCATCAACTGAAAGGATATGTCCTGTAACATAAGAAGCTGCATTAGAAGCAAGAAATACGGCCGCACCTTTAAGTTCATTGGGATTGCCTACTCTTCCCATCGGGGTTCTCTGCGTAATATGATCAAGTACTGCCTTGTCTTTCAGCAAATCGTTTGTCATCTCGCTGGGAAAGAACCCTGGAGCAATTGCATTTATCCTTATACCCTGATCAGCAAATTCAACCGCCATCGCTCTTGTAAGGTTCACCACTGCGCCCTTACTTGCATAGTATGGCGCTGCAGGGATTATATCACCGAATAAACCATAAATAGATGCTATATTTATTATACTGCCTTTTACGTTGTGATTAACCATACTAGCTATCACTTTTTGGGAAAAAATAAAAACTGCAGAGATATCAACATCAAGGACCTTCTGCCAGTCCTCCTTCTTTAAGTTTAGGGAAGGGCCTGCCACCGCAGAACCGGCATTGTTAATAAGTATGTCTATTTTCTGAAGCTTTTCCTCTGCGATCTTAACAACGTTTATTATGTCTTCTTCCTTTGTCAGATCTGCTTTTACCGGTATTATCTTTCTATTTGTGTATTTGCTTATCCTGTTTGCATTTTCTATCAGTTTCTCGTCTCTTCTTGCGCAAATCACAACATCCGCCCCGGCCTCTGCCAAAGCTTCTGTAAAGCTTATGCCCAAACCACTTGAAGCGCCGGTTACTATGGCGGATTTTCCGCTTAAATCAAACATTTTAGCTAATTCAGATTTTTCATCCATTTTATTAAAATGAGTTTTTATATTAAATAGTTAATTATTAACTGATCTATAAACTTTTTTATTTTAACAATGTGAATCTTTTATATTAAAAAAAGCTATTATCTATATGAAAAGTGATGCTGCTGGCACTGCACGTATACTTCTTTCAATAATTGGATTCATCTCATTAATAATCGGATTGGCATTTCTGTTTATTGGATTGCTTCTTTTTTTAGGTATAAATGTACTAAGCGCATTTCTACCAAAGTCGGTAATCTCTGCATTTCTGCCTTCGGACATAAATTTTATCTCCGGGGCGGGAATAGTGTTAGGCATTTCAATTATTGTATTTAGCAGGCTTTTCCATGCGAGCAGTAAATGGCTAAAAGAAAACAGAGTAAAAGGAGGGGTGCTTGCAATACTATTATCGGTTTTCTCATTACTGGGCCTAGCTATAGCAGGTATTTCATTTAACCTTACTTTCTCAGGTTATGTCTTTTACCTGCTAATAATAATTTATGCAGCGATAATCATATCAATTCTAACAAGCTGGAAAGACATGAACGGCGGGCTTGAAGATGTTTTTCCTGGAGTAGGGTATTTCTTTGCTGCTGTTTTTCTTATATTCATACTTTTTGCAGTATTATACGCCTTTTTCCCGCTTCAATCCGGTTCACTATCAAATCTTGGTAGTCAGTCTCTATTTTCTATATTTACCGGCTCATTAGGAAAAAGCACTTTCCATTCAACGGATATAAACTACAGTTATCCAAATTCGCTTGTAAACATCAATTTAAATGGGGTTTTTGCATCTGCAGGATCATTGCTATCATCAAGCAATTCTTCCAATATAAGCAATGATAATCTTACAAAGGTACTCGAAAACACCAGTATAAATGTTCTGCTGCCAACTTCATTTATAGTCTCTGCAATCGGCAATTCTCCCGAATTTGCATCAAATTTAAAGGCATTTAACATATCCCAATACACCAAGCAAAACAATTCTAAAAATGCGAGAGCCTATCTGGAAAATTACTTCCCTGAATTAAGCCAGTTTTACTTTATAGTAACAGGAGAACAAAAATTAAACTCCTCCAATAATGTAAGTATCCTAAGTCTTTCACCGTCTAAGTTTGAATCTTACCTTAAAGAACTAAACATAACTAAATTAAATTCCAGCTTTCCCATAAATGCTACAAATCTACTTTATAACAAAAGTTACCAGAAACTCGGGAGATACCTGCCTTCACAGATGTTCTTTGTAAATATGTCAAATAATGTAGGAGTACAGTTAATATATCAAAGCAATAAGATATTCAATATAACAAAGGTGCCTTTTTATTCGGCATCAATAGAAATGTACGTAAAAAATTCAACTATTTGTTTTGAATTCGGTGCTGATCTATCTCCCAGTAATGAAAGAACATTTAATGCATCATATTCTTTGGTAGGGAGCACATTAAAATGCAGCTAATTAAATAAACAGTAATTAATACTTAGCAGAAAATAGCAATAACTTCCAGGAATATCGTTTCCAACGGTTCCAAACCCTGTAAATAGATAATTACTACAAAAATCTTAAAATCGATGTTAAAAAGCACAGAATCTGCTAGAGAGATAGAAATACTAACTCTGTTTTGAAAATCTTTCGGCAGAAACCGGTTTATATTGTGCATTATTAAGTAACGAAATATTTAAATATGGGGATAATTCGTAATATAATACATGGAAAATAAAAATCAAAAAAAAGGTAACTACAAAAAAGTAAAAAACAATGATGTTACTAAATTAAGCGGTTTGGAAGCTCTCCTGTTTGAGTTTTCATTTATTCTTCATGATGATGAAATAGACAATTTTACAGATATGGATGATAATGACAACAGATATATCTATTACAATGAGAAGGAGAATTCATATAATTACATAGATAAAAACATAGTAAGTGGAGAATATACTATAGCAGACATAGAAAATTTTGTGAAAGATCGCCGGCTATACAAAGAATACGCCCAATTTAAACCGGTTTTAGGGTTTGAAGATTATCAAGCTACTTATTACCACAGGAACTTACTTCTAGGCCTTTATTTATCGGCTGCTATAAATAGGGTCATCAAGAAAGGAGAAACTGTGCACATAAATTCTAAAATTATACTTAACTCCCTATTTTATAGACTAAAGGATGCTGAGGGATATGTAGATAAGGCTGGTTATAAACTTGGATGCCATGCAGAAAACAGCAAGATATACGCTAAAGAGGCCAAAGGCTTTGCAGGGGCGCACATGAAAAATTCAGAGCTACACGTTGATAGGTGCGGGGATAAAGTCGGGTTCCTTTCAGAAAACAGCAAGATATACGCTAAAGAGGCCAGGCGTAATGCAGGTTGGTTTGTAAAAAATTCAGAACTGTATTTAGGTAAAACTGCAGAGATGCTTGGGTACAGTGCAATAAACAGCAAGTTTTATGTCAAGAGCTACTTTGGCCATGGGGGTTCCGAGTACTTTGTTACAATGAATCATGCAGGCCATGCTATGAAAAATTCCAGCCTATACATCGAAGATTTAGACGGAGGAATATGCTATCCGGCTATTAAATACAACAATATCTATATTGGAAAAGAATTTTTCGAAAAACACAAAATAAGGGGGCCTTTATATAAACGCATGGGAGTGAATACACTAGAAAATGAAATTGCCCCTGATTCCCAGGATTCTGATAAACAATCTTAATGAGAAACGCATTAAAATGCAGCTAATTAAATAAACAATAATTAATACTTAGCGGAACATAACAATAAATGGCAGGAATATCGTTTCCAACGGTTCCAAACCTTGTAACCGTGGATAATTACAGCAACAGGCTTAACATGCTGATACAAACCAAGGTAGTCTATCCTTATAACTTCTCAAACATAAAAAAGGAGTTCAAGTTGCTTTATTCAGAGGCTGTACATTCATTTCTTTATGGCTGCCCAGATGCAGCATTGTCTCTGGCAGTCAGGTGCCTGGAACAGGGCCTTAAACACTATTTAGACGGGAATGGCATCAAAGAAATACACTACAAAGACAAAAACAGTAATAAAAGGATCATAAAATTAAGCTATGCTAGGCTGTTTGACCTGATTCAATGCGATGAAAATCCTGTTAAAGACAAAGACATATTGCAGTACCTCAAATCCCTTAGGAACTATACGCATGAGGACAAGTTGGTTGAAGATTTCCATGCATTAGAAGCCATAAGACATGTAACGGATGTTCTAAACGAACTTTTCTCATTTAAAACACTAACTATAACAGTAGAGCAATGCAGATTATGCGGAGAAAATCATAGTATAAACATAGATCCAAAAGACTATTTCATAGGCAATAGAATAATGTTAAAGTGCCCGAATAGATCAGAGTACTTTAACAACCTTGGAGAATTTGTTGTTGATTTACAATAGAAAATAAAAATAAAGGTGGGTTGAAAAATTACAACCCAAAAAGAATGTTAATTTTATACAGAACCTATAAAGAGCTTACTGCTGGTTACTTTGATTCTGCTGCGGTGCTTCAGAAGGAGCTTCAGGCTTTTCTTCAGCATTAGCGTTTGAATCCGCTTCAGCTTCCTGTTTTTCTTCTTCTGGTTTTTCAGAAACACTTGGCTGTGCTTCTTGCTGAGGTTCCTGAGGTTGCTCAGCAGTTTGTTCTTCAGCACCTTGCTGAGGTTCCTGAGGCTGTTCAGGTTCCATGTGCACTTTCATGTGTTCATCGAGTTCTTCCTTTGTTTTGAACTCTTCTCCGCATTTATCACACTTAAATTTTTTGTGGAAAAATTCCATATTGATTTAAGTATCTTATCATATAAAAGTGTTTAGAGAATTTCAATCGAAAACCGGTAAATTTTCCAATAATTCTTAATAAATTTAATATTTTTAAGAGATTTAAATAAAGAGCAACATAATAGAAAATGGTATACTATTCACAGGTAAATAAAAAGGAGATTTTAATTGAAGAGTTTGGCGTTGAAAGGCTAACAAAAAGAGTTATAGTCTGCCCAATAGAATGGGACAGAGTATTGCCAGATGATTGGATTGATAGACTAAGCAAGGAATACAAAATTGAAACTTTAAAAACGGGTGACAGACATTTAAGCAAAATTGAAAACAATTACAGAATAAAAGATACGCTGTTTCTTTTTATAAACAGAGGTGTAGCAGAAGCAACTGATAGATTTTACATATTAGCTAAAAATCCAGGTATTAAAGAAATAATATTTTTAGGAACAACCGCGTCATTGGTTGATGATCTTGATACTGGGGATATAAACATACCAAAATTTGTACTTCCTTGGGAAGAGCTTAGTTCGGAATACGTCAATGCCTTTGAATTTTTACCTGTTGGAAATAATATTCTTATTGAGGAGCTTACAAAAAAAGCAAAAAAGTATGCACAGAGCTATGGTCTAAAAGTTAAGAATGATAACCATGCAACGGTAGAATTGTTCTATGGAGAAACCATCGAATTATTGAAATTTTTCAGGCAGATGAGTATATCTACGATAGATATGGAGTTATCTGCGTTATATAGATTGGCTGCAGCTTTTGGCAAGAAAGCAGCAGGCATATTAGAAGTCGGCGACAGGCCCCTGCATAAGGAAGAATTCTTCTCTCAAAAGCACAAAAACAAGAAAGATAGAAGAAACCAAGGTAAAGAAGTTGTTTTTAAAATTATTGCGTCATTACTGCAAAATTGGAAAATTTAAATGCCTAAAAAGGAGGATAATATAATGAATTTGCAGAAAAAGATATCATATACAGCTAAAGATGGCACTATTGTTTTATTACGTTATCCTTCAGAAAACGATTCAATGCAATTAATGAGCGTACTAAATGAATTAGTTGATGAGCATGCACCGATAGGTGCAAATGAAAAAGTGAATAGAAAGCAGGAAGAAGAATACGTTAGAAAGGCTATAAAAGAGATTAAAGAAAAAAAGCGGATTCAATTTTTAGCCGAAATTGACAAAAAAATAGTAGCAAATATTGGAATAAACAGGTTATATGGAAAATCTATGCATGTTGGGGAGTTAGGTATATTTATAAAAAAATTATATAGAGATAAGGGAATCGGCGAATTTATGATAAAGCAAGCATTGAAATATGCACACAAAGAGGGGATAAAAATCGTAAAGCTTTCCGTTTTCGCAAACAATGACAGAGCTATTCATCTATACAAAAAATTGGGATTTAAGAAAGTAGGT
>JAMCSP010000005.1:27397-27778 GCA_023378865.1 Candidatus Parvarchaeota archaeon
GAAATTATAAAGGTAAAAAATCTGGGTTGTTAAATAATCGAATAAACTACCTAAAATTAATTTAAGTTTAAATACCAAAATTAAATAGAATTATAGTGGCAAATTACCCCAGTATCGGCTTTAAGATATCAAAAGAGAAGGATAAAGAAGTATGTATAGAACATTCTGAGGGCCTTCCATTAAAAATAAGTGGAAAGTCAAACATAATAAAATACGTTGAAAGTGTTTACAAACTACGATTAAAGGATATACAAACAAGCAGAGAACTGCTGCAAATTGAGTGGAATAAAGTTCATACCAAAGTCATGAAAAGGTTAGAGGAGATTATGGACATTGAATGGCCTGATAAAAGTATTACTGGGTTTATGACCCTAAACAAAA
>JAMCSP010000006.1:0-9735 GCA_023378865.1 Candidatus Parvarchaeota archaeon
GAGTAAGTCGAATCCTTCCCGCCAGTGAACAACGCTCCAACTTTCATGTAGTACCCCAATTAAGTTATATATTACCTGTCCATTTAATAAGTATTATGATGAAGCAGTTCATGCTTGCCAACGAGAAGGTAATAAGGTCAGAAAAGCCTTCGATACTCGGACAGAAAGAGTTTTGGAGGGGAGTGTGGCTTATAGTCCTTTCTATTGTAATATTTGCAGCCTTCTCTATATTTGGACCTTCTTATGACTTTTCATTTTCTGCTGCCCTTTCCTACGTTGGAATAAATAACCTGCCTTTTATCGGCCAACTTCCGATTATTTCAACGGTTTTGGAGGTTATAGGTATAATATATATACTGATATCTGAGCTGCAGGTCTACTTTATAGAATACACAATAACAAATTCCCGGGTAATAATACAAAAAGGAGTTATAGCAAAGGACACAAACATAATACTGCCTTCAAAGATAAGTGACGTTTCTGTTGACATAAGCATTTTAGACAGAATACTCAAGCTTGGAAAAGTTGTCATAAGGCCGGAAGAGCAAGGCAGGCCGAACATAGTTCTCCGTGGCATACGCGATCCTTATTCTTTTCAGGGTGCTGTCTTGAAGCTTATAGGTAATGTTACGTACCAGAATCCAAATGGAAGCTGAAGTCTTAATCCGGCAATCCGGTTTTTTTATTTCTGCTATAACCACTATCTCTCTGGCTTTGCTTTCTATTGAATTCATATCCGATTACAGGTTATCATTCTTCCCTTTCTCATTCATAATAATCCTATATCTTGCAGGCCTATACCTTAGAAACAGGTTCTGGAGAAAAGCATGGAAAGGAGACAGAAAAACGCTTTTCAGGTATTCATATATAATAATATGGATCTTTGGCATAGCATTGATAGCTCTATTTCTTTACTTTGGAAACAGCCAGACTGTTGTATATCCATTAAGCCACTATGCCTTTAATCTTTATCTTCTTCTAATTGCATTGATATGGACTGTTTATTCTTTCTTTGAGATTTATATGATAAATCAGATAAGCGCATTGGCAAGGTACAAAAACGCCAATTATCTTGCTATAGCTGCGATTATTTTAGTAGATCTGTCATTTCTGGTAATGAATCGTTTCGTTTATCTTCTTCCAATATCTTTGGTATTGCTGTCTGCATCAACTATTGTTTCTGGAATTAGAGTAGAGAAGATTTATTAAAGTAGAATAAAAATCAAATAATTTTTAGATGACTACTGCATTCCCTGCCAATGGACTAATCCTGCTACCAGATGTTATCATTTATACTACTCTAGGAGCAAAAGCGCCTAATCCAAAGAGCAATATCATGGGGATAACAAGAATCACTTCCCCTATCAAAAGATACAGAGCCATGCTTGCTATGTATTTATCCTTGTCTTTTTCTATGAAGTAAATTATCAAATCGCCTAACCATCCCAGTATAAACAAAACCCCGAATACTCTGTCCTTGTCATTCTTGCTAACTAATGAGTAAATCAAAGCTACTAACTGGCCGATTCCAATAAAACCAAGAAGAATCCAAACCTTGCTTGCTTTCTTGCTTGTATCCCAAACCATAGAATTAGTATAAAATTATTCATTTAAAAGCTTATCATTTTTCAATAAATGCAGAGAGGGGGATTTGAACCCCCGAAGGCCTAAGCCACTGGCCCCTGAAGCCAGCACGTTTGACCGAGCTTCGCTATCTCTGCATGTTCTATAGAAAGTTAATCAGCAACTTTAAATATATGTTTATGCTTAAAATAAAATGGGAAAGTATCTTTTTCTTATACTAACCAACCCTGATAGAGATGAAGAAGGCGCATTTCGTGTTTTCAATGCCCTTTCGAATGCCGTCGAATTTAAACAGGCAGGTAACACTATAGCACTGTGGTTTGCAAGCTTTGGGCTTCAGGCATTTCTAACTAACAATGAAAAGATAAAAGAACTCATGAAAAAATTAAAGGACGAACTTAAAATACCATACTCTATTTGCGGCTACTGTGCAGATGAACTTAATCTTGGCGGGGCACTTGCTGCCTTGAATCTAGAAACCTCATGCTTCGTTGGAAATCATGACCATTTTATGGGCATCAGCGGATTTGCAAATCAGGGATATCAGATATTGGTATATTAAACAGATTGCAAAAATTCAAAAAATTATTTATATGATGAGTGAATTTTATATAACATGGCAACAAAGAAAAAAGCAGCTAAAAAAGGAAAAAAGAAGAGGTAAGATCTCTTTAATAAACTAAATATTACCGCCAATTCGACCGTTAAAACGGTTTAATTCTTCTGATCCTTTTTTATAAAGAGTTTTTTTATTTTTTATTTTCATTTTTTCCCCCTTAAAGTTTATATATTATTCTTTTTCTATTTACTAAATGCAGCATTTAGAAAACCTGATTAAAACAGATAAAGATGAAAACGGCAGTGCTATAATAATTCTTGGCGGAAGCAATGAAAGATTCAGAAAAAGACTTGAAAAGGCAATTGAAATATACGAAAAGAAAGGCAATTCATTTCTGCTTATAGCAGGACAGGATGTTCATTCTGATAAGATTACAATGGAAATGCTTGAAGACAGGGATTTCATATACGAAAATAAATCCGTTAATACCTATGACAATGCTGTAAACTCCTTTGAAATGCTTCGGATTATGAAAGCGCAGAACCCATTTAACTTCCTGGGCAAAGGCCATGAAAATTACTGCAGAAACTTTTCAGATGTAATTGTTGTTACCGATACTTTGCACATGCCAAGGGCTAAAAGGTATTTCTCAAAGGTTTTTAATGACACTTACAGCATTTCCTTCATAAATGTCTGCGAGGATAAAAAAGACCTGCCGAATAAACTAATTTATGAGGGAATCGGCTATCTCCTTTCGTTTCTTCCAAATAAATACTTAAACTTTTCGAAGTCTATAAAGCAGAAATATCTCCCAAGGCTTTAATTTAATGTCATTGTAGAAAACAGCAAGTATAAATAGTATAAGTTACAAAATCTAAAAATAAAGATAAAACCAAAGGTGAATTTTAATGCCTGAAAAAGAGTCATTGACAGAGAAAGTGATGCGGCTGATGAATCAGCAGGACAGAATTAGAAATATAGGAGTAATAGCGCACGTTGATCACGGTAAAACCACTACCTGTGACACATTGCTTGCAGGTTGTGGAATGCTTTCCGAAGAAAAAGCTGGTAAGCAGCTTTATTTGGATTCTGAAAAAGTAGAGCAGGAAAGGCAAATGACCGTTAAATCTTCAAACGTTAACATGGTTTATGAGAGAAGCGAAAACGATGAATACCTTATCAATCTTATAGACACGCCTGGACACGTAGATTTTGGAGGACATGTTACCCGTGCCATAAGGGCGATAGACGGTGCAATAGTAGTAATGGATTCAGTAGAAGGAGTAATGCCACAGACTGAGATGGTCTTAAAACAGGCTTTAAGGGACAAAGTAAAACCTATACTATATATTAATAAAATTGACAGGCTTATTACAGAAATGCGTTTCTCACCGGAAGAAATGCAGAAGCATTTAGTTAAATTGATAACGCAGATCAATTCATTTATAAACGATTTGGCACCTGATGATGTTAAAGGCAAGTGGCAGGTTTCAGTGCAGGACAATACTGTTGCATTCGGTGCATCGAGAGACAATTGGGCATTGTCATTTAAAAGAATGAAGGATACAGGGTTGTCATTTAAAGATGTATATGAAACTTATACTTCAAGCGACAAGGAAAAGATAAGAGAACTTTCCAGAAAAACCCCTGTTCACAAAGTACTGCTGGACATGGTCATAGAGCACCTTCCCAATCCAGTAGAAGCGCAGAAGTACAGAATACCTATAGTATGGCATGGCGAATTGGATAGTGAGGTAGGTAAATCATTGATAGCCTGCGATCCAAACGGGCCTTTAATGATTTCAGTTACCAATATAGAGATAGACCCTCAGGCGGGTGAAATAGCAGTAGGAAGGATATTCTCAGGAAAAATTATCAGGGGACAGGATGTTTACCTTGTAAATAACAAGCAGATAAACAAAGTTCAGCAAATATATATATGGAAGGGCCCACAGAGATTTCAGGTAGAAAGCGCACTTGCCGGTAATCAGATAGGAATGGCAGGCCTAAAAAACATAATATCGGGTGAAACGTTAAGTTCTGCCGAAAAACAGGATACTACTCCATTTGAACCAATAAAGCATTCTCTTCAACCGGTAGTTGTAAAGGCTATAGAGCCTAAAAACCCCAAGGACTTACCGAAACTGATACAGGCTCTAAGAGAACAGGAGATATACGATATTGCTCTTAAAGTATCGATAAACCATGAAACAGGCGAGAATTTAATCGCAGGTTTAGGCACACTTCACCTTGAAATAGTAGAAGACAAGCTTAGGAGAACTTACGGCATAGACATAGTGAGTTCACAGCCCATAGTAGTTTACAAGGAGAGCATATCCACTAAGAGCCCTATAGTTGAAGGCAAATCGCCAAACAAGCACAACCGTTTCTATCTATACGCTGAGCCTTTGTCACAAGAGGTTATAGAAGCATTGAACGACGAAGGCATGCCGACTGGAAAGATAAAGGCATTTACGCAGGAAAACATAGACCTGCTTATAAAAGCGGGCATGGAAAGGGAAGAAGCTAAGAAAATAGCAGCTATCTACGGGGATAACATGCTTGTAGACGGAACAAGAGGTATAATACACATAGGTGAAGTAATAGAGATGTGTATAGAAGCTTTCAATGAAGTTATGAAAGAAGGGCCGCAGGCAAGAGAAGAAGTGCGCGGAGTAAAAATTGTATTAACTGATATGGTTCTTCATGAAGATGCCATTCACCGTGGACCTGCACAGGTCATTCCGGCAGTAAGAGATGCAATAAAGGATGCTGTTTTACAGTCCAATCCAATACTTTTGGAGCCGATACAGATAATAAGGGTCGATTTGCCGATGGCAAACCTCAGCAATGTAAGCGCATTGATACAGTCAAAAAGGAGCATAATCGACAATGTAAAAGACGATGGAAGCAAGGCAGTTATAACTGCAGAAATGCCAGTTTCATCTACTTTCAACTTCACAAACGAGCTTAGATCCGCTACTGAGGGCAGAGGTTCCTGGTCTTTGGCAGGAGAAACCTTCAGAAAACTACCTAAAGATATCTATCCTAACGTTGTAAAACAGATAAGAGAAAGAAAAGGATTGCCACCGCTTGCGTAAATAAAATAATTAAAGGATTTCCTTAAAGGTTTAATTAAAAAATTAGGCATTAACTTGTTGCATTTACAGTATATGAAGCACTAGCTCCATTAGTTCCCTGAAGATAAAGATTATACTGAGTTCCAGGTATAAGTTCCAACGCCAACAAACCGCTGCCAAGATTTAACTCTCCTGAAAAGGTAAGCGTTACAGACCCGCCTGCAGGTAAATTGTAACCGAAGTTAACAGGCATGGAGAAGTTGCTGTTTTCTGTTACCTCGTTTGAAAGACCTGAATAACCATAATTAACATTTACATCTGTGCTGTTTATCATCTGCACCCTTGCCGGAGTTATATTTATCGGGAGATTAAACAGTGTAAATCCGGAAAAAGGAAGGAAAAGTGTTGCATTAGAGGAAATAAAGAAGTTTATTGACCTGCCGGCTATTATCCTGTCTAGAATGTTAGCCCTGTTTTGGTTTGCTATAAAGTTCTGATGCATCTGCACTTCTGTTGCATTGAACTCTGATTCTGCCCTTGATCTCATTATAGTATTTAACCTATTTCTTAAGGTACTGCCTGCTGAAATGTTATGTCCGCCTATTTCCAGGCTGGCATTTATACTGCTAAGGTTTGAAAACAATGATTTGTTTAAATTCCCGATTATTGAAGGTATTTCAGATTTAATTGCTGAAACCTGATTCTGAAGCTTTGCCTCATATCCCTTTGCAGTTTGTATTGCATTTCCCGATATATTCGCACTGAAATTGAACATTGAAAGCTTAAAGCCATTGACCATTCTAAGCCTCAAATGCTGGAGAATCACACTTTCATTTGAATTGTCCTTTATAGTTACTGAAATCTTCGTAATATTGCCTACCTGCTGCAGACTTGCACCTGTTATCGTTATATTCGGCCTTTCAAGGAACAATGACCTGTTAATGTTTGCTGGTACATGCTCCCTTGCACCTACAGCCCTATTTGTCAAGCCAGTGGAAGAAAGCGCTAAAATCGATGGAACTAATACATATTCAGTGGAATTCGCTGTGTAAACTGTTATCACAGCAGGCGTAAAATCTAAAATCAGGCTTGATGAACTGTTTATCTTGTTGAAGTTTGCTGGGACATTTGCCGTTACTATTGGACTTGGCACCTTTACAGGATATGTAGTTCCATTTATTGTTATATTGGCAGAAACGACTGCAAACTCTATAGACTTGATAATTGAATTTGCAGGAAGATTGGCAGAAGCCAGAACCTGCGAAGTGTCAATTAAAGAAAGAAGATTTACACTGCCGGAAGAGCTTACATTTTCAAAATTAGCAGAGCCATTTGCAGTGAAGTATAATATTTTAAAGGATGAATAAGCAATATCCAGGCTGGTAGTGTTTGCAGGTACTTCAGCAGGATCGGTCATAGCTATTGGAACTGCAGCAGTGCCTGTACTGCTTGTTATCTTTGAAATTACACCTGAATGATAAACTAAAACGACTGCTATTGCCAAAACGACAATTACAACAGCAAATACAGGTATGACTTTATTCATATAGTAATGGATAACTTGCGGATATATAAATATTACTAGACAAATAAACTTAATATGGAATGCATATTCTGCAGTGAAACGGCTATAAAACTAGAGAAATTCTACGAAGATGAAAATTTTATTGCTATATATAACATAAGGCCGGTAGTTAAAGGACACTGCCTGGTAATTCCAAAAAGACACGTTGAAAGCATGCTCGAACTAAATGAAAAAGAAAGGAAGGATTTTATTTCTTTTTCAAATAAAGCCATATTCATAGCGTTAAAATATGCAAATGCAAATGACTTTGATTTTCTGCTTCAACTGGGAGAAAATGCAGGACAGAGCATAAAACACCTGCATTTCCACATTCTGCCAAGAAAAAGAAACGATGCTTTGGCTGTGAATAAGAAGGAATTCTTCCAGTCCTTTGCTGAAAAAGAAAACACGGTAAAAACACTGGCTCAAAGCGATATGATTGCTGTTGTAAACGAATTAAAGGACATAGCAGAAAAGCACAAAATACAGATAAATGAGCTGTGAATTAAGTATTTATACTACTTTATTTCAGTAAAATGAATGAACTTTCAAAAAAAGGAAGAACTTGAAAAAATCCTGAGCAATGGCTACACGCCTGTAAGCATGAATGATTATGCCGCAAGTGAAATCTATAAAATGTACAGCAAGGACGGAAATTACTTTAACCGGGTTAAAAAAGCAATAGAAAGGATATGCTGCAATCCGGAACAAAGTGAAAAGCTTACCGGCAGGTTTAGGGGATACAGGAGCAAACACGTAGGCAGCAAAGTAATAATATTCAGGTATGATAAAAACAATGGAGTATACATAGAGAATCTTGATGAGCATGACTCTGCCTATCACATGGTATAAACAATAAAAACATATAACCAATAAAACTGATTAAAAATAATGAAAAATTACGTTATAATCCCAACATATAAGGAAGCTGATAATCTAAAGGAACTGCTGCCTCTTCTCACTAAATATAATGTCATAATAGTAGATGACAATTCGCTTGACGGGACCGAAAAGATCTGCAGAAAATACAAGAATGTAAGACTTATAGTAAGAAAAAACAAAAGAGGACTTGCATCCGCAGTTACAGACGGTATTTTATCGATAAAGGAAAAAGACGCAAAGGTAGTGGTAGCAGATGCAGACTTTGAGCACGATTACAGCAGGATAGGGGATATTTTTAACCTTCTTGATAAAAATGACTTTATAGAGTGCGTAAAGGTAGGAAAAAGGCTATGGAATAGGGGCATAATATCCACTGCAGCGAAACGACTCCTTTACATGCTTGTGCCTGAAAGCACATGGCTTAAGGACCCTATGTCGGGCTTTTTCGGCTTCCGTACGGGAAGCGTTGACATTGAAAAGTTAAAGCCACAGGGCTACAAGATAATGCTTGAGATATTCATGAACTTAAAGAAAGGCAGCACGAAGGCGCATCTGGAATATAATTACGGATACAGGAAACACGGAAGATCAAAGCTAAAGCCAAGGGTAATAATGGAATTCATAGAACAGGTACTTAGGCTTAACAACTATAGGATTCTTGTGTTTTTAGCGATAGGCGTATTCGGGATATTCCTTAATGAATTTTTATTGTATTTATTCTACCTAAAGTTTCCCCTTTTCCTTTCTTTGGTGTACGCAATAGTGATATCTACTCTTGCAAACTTTCTAATGAACCACTACATTACATTTAAAGGCAGAAGCAACTTTATCCCTTCAATATTAAAGTTCTCGCTTGTAACACTTGTTGCCGGACTTATCAATTTAGGAGTAGCATTCTACTTGTCATTTGTAGTTATGTATCTGATAGCAAATTTCATCGGCATAGTTCTATCCTTTGTCTTCAAGTATCTGCTGTCAGAAAACTTTATATGGAGCATATCTAAAAAATGATGGTTAGCAGCATTAGTTTTCTTGCAACTTCCAGGCTATGTAGAAAGCAAATGAAAGTGCAAACGAAATCAGCCCCAGAAGATCGGTTCTTATTGGAACATAGGCGGAGAAATTAGTGCTGTATACTGCAGAGGGATAAACAAGATTTTCAACCGCAATATAACCCCACAAAAGAGTAAAATAAATCCATAGGGCTTTTAGGATTACCTTTAAGTTTTTGGCTTTGTTTTTCATATTCTTATTAGAATCTATTCATAAATAACTTTATCTTAAAACAGTACTAATGCCGTCATTTAACGAACCGCAGAGATTATAGAGAAAATCGGACTTCGGATTTATACCGAATAGCCAGTAGCACGCATCGTTTGGTATCTTCTCTTCTTTTATAACGTAGTACGCTCTGGATTCATTTAAGGAAGGATAATAACTGCAACTGCTGTATCCATAAAGGTATATGTTGCCGCTGCTTTTCACAAGCGGCAGGGTTGTATTAACTCTGCCAAAATTAAGTATAACCCCACTGTAATTTGCATACGAAGAAAGCGGCGGAACAGCGTTCAAACCGAGATAATCGAGGTAGACCCATTCATTTGACGATACAGTACAATTGCTTTCATTGTATACAGATGTGAAAACAGAAACTGCGGATCCAGCATAGGAAAGATGGAATGAAGAGAAACTACTGGAATAAAGCAGAATTATCGCTATTAAAAAAGACGCTGCAAAGAAAACATAGACAAATTTCATCTGCCTTTCCCTAAAGAACGAAAAAGCCAGTATATACATAAAAATAGACAATGGGAGAATGAACCTAAAGATAGAAAAACCTGTTATGGCAAGAAGATTTGCTACCGAAAAATAAACCAGAAACGAAAGAAGGCATGCTGCCGCTATTATTGAATATTCCCTCTTGTACTTTCTTATCTTTTCAATGAAATAACTCCTGTCATAAACGAAAAATAGAACAAGAAGCACTGCCGGTAATACTATCTCTACAAAACCTATCAATGGCATGTTCATTATATGGCTGATTGAAAGACTCAAGCTTACGTATG
>JAMCSP010000006.1:10450-12802 GCA_023378865.1 Candidatus Parvarchaeota archaeon
AAAGTGTTTAACTGCTGAAGTTCAGGCACTTTCCATACTTGCAGATTATATTTTCAATCTGCGAAGTGTTAACAAACCCGCTCTGAACATATCTGTCATTGACTATCAATGCCGGCAATGAAGCATTGCTTATGTTGTATGATTTTAGAAGTATACTGACAACAGAAAGATTCAGGTTACCATCAATGGCGCTTACGACCAGGGAATCGTTCTTATATGCCAGGAAGGAAAGCTCATCCCCTTCTACTATGCTTTGAGTCCCGCCACTTCCGGGATAAACAAACATAATTGTTACAAGGTCATTTCCGCACATTGAATTTATCTTATTTGCCAAAAGCCAGTACTCTATTCTTACATAGGTATACTGATCATTTAGCTGCTGGTAATTGACTTCCGAACTGGCAAGATCTGAGCTAGTAAGCTGCCTTCCGAGAGCCTGCATTTCACTAGCTATGTTGTACAGGTTTCCTTTTAAAATGTTGCAGGAAAAGGTGCTGTTTGTTGTTGTTAAAAGGGTAGCCAGCTCTAGCTCATTTACATTCTGTTCATAATTCTGTAAATTAGCATTTAAGTAGGATATTTTGTTTGAATCATAAAAATAGCCTAATACCAAAACGATAGCAACTATTACAAATGCTAAGATTACAGACAAAGTCAGTCGCTTATATTTGGAAGCCATATTAATTTACCAGTTCTAAACTTTCCTAACGCAGATAAACTATATAACCATACAAATGAAAGAAAAAAGGAATAGAAAGTCATATACCCAAGAATTCCGAAAAAGTCCTTTACTGCCTTAAATTTGTGGTCAATTGTAAGCAATGAGTAGATTATTGAAAAAATGCCTATCCCTGCTCCGACAAGCTCTAAAAATATCCTTGAATTCAATGTAAGGAATGATAACTGCGGCAGGAAATAACTTGTAAAAAACGATAAACTTGTGTTTGAAAGTATGCCATAGGCAGGCAGTAAAAAGACGACTACAGTGTATGTTATCCCTATTATAACAAAGAAACTTAGAAATATCGATACAAGCATGAAAGGGAGGGCGATCTTCCAAACATCATTTCTCTTTGAATCCAATGCTGTTTTCCTGTACTTTAAAACATTAAAGAAAAAGCCTGAGAACCACCTTTCTCTCTGCCTGAAAAGCTTTCTCAACGTATTAGGCACAACAGTATATGAGATAGCTTTTATCGAGCTTTCAACCCTGTAGCCGTTAGTCAATATCCTCATGCCTATTTCCATGTCCTCTGAATAGTTATTATCATCGAAATAGCCTATCTTTTTAAGTATCTCGGTATTGAACATTGAGCCTGCCCCATGTATTATCACCAACCCCCCTATCTTGCTTAGGGCTTTCCTTGCAAGTATTGAAAGCAGGTATTCATAATACTGCAGGTACTCAACGACTTTCTTTGGCTTGTAGACCTTTACTGAAGAAACCACCGCGGCTACCTTTTTGTTTTTAAAATGATAAACCAACCTGGTCATAAGGTCTTTTTCTATGAATGTATCTGCATCCAAAACCAAAAGTAGCTTTTCATTTATGTAGTTCTTTATTGCATAGTTCATTACCCTGGCTTTCCCGTCGAATGGGGCTTTTATTACCTTAACGCCTTTTGCCGCTGCTGCCTTTACAGTTTCCTTCGTTGAGGATTTGTTCAAAACAACGTATATATTATAATTAGGATAGCTTGTCTGTTTTACGTTTTCTATTGTTTCTCTCAACCTCTTCCCCTCGTATATTGCAGGTATGAGAACAGCAACGCTTGGAAATTCATTAAGTTTTAATTCCTTTTCCTCTTCTTTTTTTATTTCATGTTTTATGTCAAAAAAGTATAATATCCAGAAGATTGATAGGACTAGAAGAACGAATACTATTGATGAAGTAAATAAATCACTTAAAGATAGCATATTTTATTATTGAATATTCTGCTATTTAATAATGTTTGCTTTGCTTTTCTTTCCGTAATCATTGATCTACTGACCTGTAAACGTTTTCTACGCCAAAAAGCTTCATCAGAAGGATGGTTGCATAAGACCCTTTTTTCAGGTCAAAGCTTATTTCCGCGTTTTCTTCCTTCCTGCTTATTTTAAAGTTTTCCGGTATGAAAAAAGAGGGGTGCAGAAATGACTTTAAACTTGCCTCAGGCATGCTGCTTATCTTGAATACTTCCTTGTTATCTATGCCTTCCTGCTCCAAGATCTCTTTTATCGCTTTTCCTACTGCATTATCATTCAATTGCATGTCATAGCCTACTGTAGGTATATTACTTTCCAGTTCATTGACTTTTTTGTCTTCAAGCAACCTGCTTAAGGTCCTATTAAAGATGTAATATTGATAAGCCT
>JAMCSP010000007.1:0-7662 GCA_023378865.1 Candidatus Parvarchaeota archaeon
TTCTTCAGATTTATTAACTTTTTGGAAGTCCATGGAGAAGGCGCTATGGCGTTTTCATATACAACCGCATCCTCTTTAAGCTTCAGTAGATTTGGAGTCTTGGCTTCTCCGCCGTAGATCTGCATTATGTCCTTTCGCAGACTATCACAAACTATGAGCAAAACATCCGGTTCCATTATTAACTTACAGTAAATGTAAATTAATGCTTTAGCTTAATAGCTTTTTGTACTCTGCTATGAGCGTTTCACGGCATTTGTCCCAGGAGAATTCTTCTTTAACTTTCTTTGCCTTTTCCATGAACTCTTTTTGTAATTCTTTATAGTCTTTTGTTACTATGTCATCCATTTTGTCAATTTCAATGGCATACTTTTTAACTTCTTCCGGTATAACAGCATCTTTGTATATGAAAGAAGGTATACCGCAGGCTATGCACTCCAGTAATGGTAAGCCAAAACCTTCATATGAAGTAGGGTATACAAAGTAATCGAAGCCGTTTATCACTTTTACTATGTCTTCTTCAGGAATCTTATCCTTGAATATTATACTGCCGAACTTCTCATATTTTTTCTTTAGCATTGGATAATCCTCATTATTTCCGAATATAACCAGCTTTAGCTTTGCATTCAATGACGAAGCTATAAAGTCATCGATAAGCTTATCAACTCTCTTTCTTCTGTTGAAACCGCCAAAGTAGCCGATTATGCCTTCTTTTTTGACTTCCAATGGCTTGAATTTCTCTTCTATGCCAAGGTTATCAACCACTATCTTTCCAGCGTCAGCTTTAAGTATGTTTATTAGCTCATCTCTGGTTTGAGTGCTGTTCACCATTATAGTGTCGGCGCGTTCAACAGCAAACTTAAACTGCTTTCGAAAGGACATTCCGCGTAAACTACCATAAACCCCTTTAACCTTCATAGTACCGAAAACCGCCAAGTCATGTACTGTAAGAATTACTTTCCTTTTTCTTAGTTCTTTGGTTTTAACCATTACCTCAGGCTGTGTGAAATGCAGTACCTTTCCAAGCTTATCTGCATTCCTTTCAAGTACGTTTTTACGCCTGTAAAGCTTGTTTAGCAGTTTGTTTGAAAGCCCTTCATTGCTAAGGCTTTTTGAAAAGTCAACCACATTTTTTATTTCTTTTATCTTGCTTATTTCATAGTTATATCTCGGTATACCTCCCTTGCTTGGGTCCAGGGTCTCTGCTATAAGCGTTACTTCCATACTATTTTAATAGCAAAAGTAAAATTTAAAGCAATAATAACTAGAAAATTCATATAAAAAAGTGAAAAGCTGGGTTGGCTGAGCGGTTAAAGCGCCGGTCTCGAGAACCGGTTTCCGAAAGGATGCGTAGGTTCGAATCCTGCACCCAGCGTTTTTACAGTAATTAAAGAGATTCCGTTTTAATGTTTCAGCTAAAAAGTTTTGGATTTACAAAATGGGGAAAAAATCGGCATAAAAAAACTAAACTAACAGATCACTTTAATTGCATAGAAAACTTTAAATAATGAATCACTTCATAGTAATCAAATGAAATACAATAAAAAGGAAGGTTACGAAGAGATAAAGATAAACTTAAAGAGAGAAGAAAATGGTTCCGATTTAGTAGATTATCTGGAAAAGGCAGCAACTGACCTTGGCATGTACACTGAAAAAACATACCCTTCGGGAGTATATTGCAATAATCCATATCTTAGAAAGGGAGAATGCATTAACCTCTCATTTTTTAGCCCTGTTTCAAAGGTGCTGAACCTTTATACCGCTAAGTTTTCAATTCGTTTAAATAAAAATGAAAATTACAGTTCTTTAGACGTTATAGATGAACCGCTGGCTTCTTTGAAGAAAGTAAAGCAGCTTTCACAAAAACTGGAAAGCAAAATGGAAGAAATCCTGAAATAATCGCTGCAGAAACTTTTAAATATCATATTAATCTAGGTATTGAATGGATTCTGATGAAAACAAACAGAATCTTGATTTTAAAAACGAAGATAAAAAAGAAAATCAAGATACAAATCAGAGCGGGAAAACTGAAGAAAGCAAATTTAAGAGCATTGCTAATTTAAATACAGAAAGCAATAGCAAAGAACAACAACCTAAAGATAAAAATCCTTCCAAAATACCTGTAAAAATCATTGTGCCTGCAGTCATAGTCGTCATAGCCGTAATTGCAATTGCAGTTTTTCTGATTCATCCGGCAGGAAAAACAACATTGAGTACAGCAAGTTATGCTCCAATAAACTATCTTTCAAATTCAGGTTTGAATTCAGTGATAGGCGGAAACTGGTCATTGATACTTAATCAAACGGCAAATTCAACCGTAATAAGTGAATATGCCGGAACAGGCGATTTTCCAGAGGGCACAGTAGCAGCAGCGATTCAGGAGTTTGTTCCTTATTCTGAAATTTCAGAGATATCTGCAAATAACTCTTCAAATATATCCGATTTCGTGTCAACTGTTTACTACATGAATTCATCATCGGGTGCAAGTTCTATCTTCAATGAAATTGGGGGGATTACCGGTGCAGAGTACACAAATGATTCAAAGGTGGAGTACAACCTAAGCTCAGTAGGAAATGCAAGTATGCTTTATGTTAACGGCAGGTTAAATTCCTCCAATTCATCCACTGAAAATGCAACAGAGATCTACATGCTAAAAGGTAAATCAATAGTTATAGCAACTGCTTCAAATGAAAATCTGGATTACTCGCAGGCTAAAAACATAGTCAATTATGTTTTCTCCTAGTTTTTATTTAAAAACCTAAAAAGATTAATTCCCGCGTTTTTTACTTATAGTATGGAAAATAGCGTAAAGGAACTTGCTGATATTGCAAAGAAATTCATAGATGAACGGGATTGGAGGCAGTTTCAAACCTCAAAAGATTTAGCAGAAGACATATCCGTAGAGGCAAATGAATTATTGGAGCTTTTCCTGTGGAAAGATGGGAAAGAGATTGACAAAAAGGCAAAAGAAGACAAGGAATTCCTGCAGAAAATAAAGAATGAAACAGCAGATGTTTTCTTCGGCTGTTTAGCCATCTCTGATCATTTGAATTTTGATCTGGATGAAGCCTTCCTTTCAAAGATGAAGCAGCTTGAAAAGAGGTACAGTGTTCAGGAAGTCAAGGGAAAATCTGTAAAGATTGATGAAGAGGAGTGGTTAAGGAAAAATAAGGATAACGATGCTAAGCTGTGAATAAGAAGTATATCAATAAAAGGAAGTTATTTTCTTATAGGATAAAATTGATTGTCTATCCTTCTATCTATTCTTGTTTCGTTTTTTGAATTAAATGCACTAGGATTAAAATAGCGTTTGAATAAAAGCAAAAGATTTGAATTCTTAGATTGAAAACATAAATAGCAAGAGAGGTAGAATAACAATATGCTTACAACATGGAAATCTAAGCTCTTGCGTACTTCTATAATGATAGAGCTTATTGGTATGAAAAGCAAAGAGGAGTTTAGCAGCTGTAATTTTGAGAAACAGGAAATATGCACTGTAAAAAACTTTAATTTTTATGGAAGAATGTTAATTAATTCATTGGGGGTAGAATCCAATGGTATATAGTGTAGTCATAGGAAGAAACGAGAAGGACCATAATGACTATGGGGATTTAGCAACTACTCTCATAGGCAGGCAGTACATAACTATGGGCAATGTCATAAGTCTTGGCAATAATATAATGCTTGATGCCCTAAGGCCGCATGTGGTTTTGATAGCCGGGAAAAGAGGCTCCGGAAAAAGCTATACCATGGGTGTAATAGCAGAGGGTTTGGCTTCATTGGAGGAAGACACTGCAAACAGCATTACTTCTTTGATAATTGATACGATGGGGATTTACTGGACGATGAAGAATCCCAATTACAAGGAAGCAGATCTGTTAAAACAATGGGGCTATCAGCCGACAGCTTTCAATAACATAAATGTATTCGTTCCAAAGGGCGCATTTGACAGGGTAAAAGAGGAAAACGTGGAAATGGCAGATTACCCCTTTTCAATCTCTGCAAACGAGCTTTCAACAAGCGATTGGTGTGATATCTTCGGCTTTTCAATAAACGATGAATACGGTATACTGATAAACCAGACATTGGAGGCATTGGAAGAAGACAAGCGGCCTTATGACTTAAAGGACATAATAGAAAACATAAACTCGCAGGTGACAACCTCTGATACCGTAAAAGAGGCTGTAAAGGAAAGGTTTGAGGCCGCTTTGAAATGGGGCCTGTTTGAAAAAGAAGGCACTAAGATTGAGGATTTGCTTGTTCCTGGGCACATAAATATATTGGACATAAGCCTTTATGCTCATTCTTTGGGCGAGTTTAGCTTAAGGGCCCTGGTAATAGGTTTGTTGTCGCAAAAAATACTTGAGATAAGAACTGAACAGAGAAGAATAGAGGAATTAAATGAAATAAATTCAACGGAAATAACCGAAGAAGAAAAGAAAAAGACTATACCGATAGTTTGGCTGTTCATAGACGAAGTTCACGAGTTCCTCCCGGCAAATGGTACAACGGCTGCTACTGCTTCTCTTTCAAGAGTGATAAAAGAAGGAAGACAGCCAGGCATAGGATTAGTGATTGCTACGCAGCAGCCCGGGAAACTGGATACTGATATAATAACGCAGTCCGATATAATAATATCGCAGCATGTAACTGCAAAGCTAGACATAGATGCATTGAACACAGTAATGCAGACTTATATGGCATCTGATATACGAAAGTATTTGGTAGATCTGCCAAGATTGCCGGGAGCATGTATAATACTTGATGACAATTCCGAAAGGATATACCCTGTGCAGATAAGGCCAAGACTGACTTGGCATGGCGGAGAAACTCCTAAGTCAATAAGCAAAAAGGCACAGAATAAGTAGAAAGAATAAATGGAAAAATATTATGTTTTTGGGATAATAGCGGCAGTTGCGGTCTTTGCTTTTATTTTACTGCTTTTCGGATTAGGGAAAAGCAGCAATTACAGTACAAGTGTGCCGCAGCAGGTTTATGGCATGGCAAATTCATCGCTGGAAAGTTCAGTTTACAATGATATCCTGGGATTGCAGACATATCAGAACGTTATACCTGTCGGTAAAATGGTGTCATACAACGTAAATTACAGCCTTTCAACCTCTGCTTCACTGTCAAACGGCAGCGGATCAAATAGCACAGAAAACGCAAAAGGATACATAACGTTAATGCATGGATTGAACGGCAATTCCGAGGCCTTTTCAAATTTTACAATAACCGTTCCGCTTTCTTTAAGTATAGGCTACAATTTAACTTCTCTTTCGTATGTTTTTGCGATAGGAAATGACACTTATTTATGTTCTGGATCATCAGTAACATCTGGAAAGGTATCGTGCGGGTCTTTAAATGAAAGCATGGAAAATTTAAGTTATGACCTTTTTAATGCTGTAAAGATGAACAAAGTTTCATTGCTGGAAGCATACAACACAACGTATCAGGGATATCCGTGTCTTTTTACCGTTTCCTCGTTCTCCCTTTCCATAAACAGCAGCAACAGTCCTTTGATAGCTGGAAGCACCGGGAATGAAAAATTAAACGGGATATTGACAAGCTGCCTTTACAAAAAATACAATATAACGGTTCTAAACAGCTTAGCTGCAACGATATCAGTTTCAATGAAACTAAACAGCACTAACTTTGTTTCAACGTCTTTTATCAGCTACAATGAATCTATATTGAAAATAAGCGATTTCAATTATAATATAAACGAGAATAACCTTCCTAATAAAAGCAGTTAGAAGCTTATTTCTTTATTTTATTTAATGTCTAAAAATGACATGGTTTAATTCAAATTCCGTTTGTAAATTTTTGGAATGCCAATGGCTAAATTTAAGGCACTTTTATCGGATAAAATGTCAGGGGAATGTTAATTAACCTTGAAGCAAATTAAAAGAGTATGATTTCATTTCCTTTTAAATCAATGAGAAGCGGGCAGAAAGAAATAGCAGAAGCTGTTGAAAAAACCATAAAGAAAAGAGGAAAGCTGATAATACAGGCTTCAACGGGAATGGGGAAAACTGCAGCAGTTCTTTATGCAGCGGTAAAGGCTGCAAAGGAAAACAACCTTAAGGTTTTATTTCTTACAGCAAAGCACACACATCAGAACATTGTGTACGACACAATGAAAAGGATAAACGATTCTTCCTCTGAAAGTATAGGCTTTGCCGGGATAAACGGGAAAAGGTCTATGTGCCTTTTCGAGAACAGTGTTGAACCTTCCTTATTCATAGAATTCTGCAGAGCAGTCAGGGAGCAGAACATGTGCGATTTTTACAGCAATACCTTTACAAAGAACAAGGATGTTAAACCGGCAGTTATCGAAGCATTATCCGGTAATATATCTGATCCAAAGAGCGTAATGGAAACGGCAAGGGAGTTTGAGCTTTGCCCTTACGAGCTTTCACTGCTTAACGCAAAGCAGTCTACAGTAGTCGTTGCAAACTACTCGCATGCCTTCGATCCAAGCATAGCGCTCGGGTTTACAATAAGAACGGGGATAGACCCCGGGAACACTATACTGGTAGTGGATGAGGCCCATAATCTGCCGGCAAAGATACTTGACATGAACTCCTTTTCCATATCGCAGAGAAACCTTGAAAAAGCATATTCAGAAGCGAATTTAGCAGGATATAATGACATCGCTGTAAAGATAGACAAAATAATAGCAGAAATAAGAAATGTTACAAGGGAAAGTGCGGTAGACATAAAAGGAATATTCAGCGAAGCGGACTTGGATAAGATGGAGGATATAATAAAATTCCATGAAAAGGGGTACAACATACCCGCAGCTTTCATACTAAAGAATTTTGCGGAAAAATTGCTTTCGTCCAGAGAAGAAGATATAGTGTATGTTTCTATAGATGAAAAAGGCAGGAGGATAAACGTAAATTCATTGGATCCAGCAGATTATTCTCAGGGAGTTATAGATTCATTTTACTCTACGATACTAATGAGCGGAACTTTCAGGCCGATAGAGATGTTTGCAAACCTGTTGGGTTTAGAGAATCATGAAAGTTTGGAGGTAAAGGGAGATGCTGTAAATGACAACAGGCTTATGTTAATAGATAAGGAGGTTACGTCAAGGTTCTCTTCAAGGGAAGAGCAGTACTCCGTTATAGCGGATTCTATAAACGATATAATGGAAAAGGCAAAGTACAACATGATATTTTTCTTTCCTTCTTATTCTTTTATGGACAGGATATACTCCCTAATTAATGAAAAAGAGAGGATAATAAAGGAAGAGCAGAAGATGGAAAGAGAAAGAAAAAACGAGATAATAGAAAAGCTCTCGCTTTCAAGCTCCGTACTTTTCGCAGTAATGAATGGAAACTTTTCCGAAAGCATAGGGATAAAGAACAACATGATAAAGCTTATCGGGATAGTGGGTGTACCATTTGAGCCTCCTTCGATAAAGCTAAGAGCGATGCAGATCTACTATGATAAAAAGATGAATAACGGCTTTGAGTATGCACAGGTCCTTCCGACAATGATAAAGGTCATGCAGGCCGCGGGCAGGGGGATAAGGTCTAAAAATGACAAGTGCGCAATACTGCTTATGGACTCAAGGTATGATACACCCGTATTCAGGAAATACCTGCCTAATGATATCATTACTGTAAATAGAGATCCTATCTCCGTAATAAGAGA
>JAMCSP010000007.1:7672-8033 GCA_023378865.1 Candidatus Parvarchaeota archaeon
AAAGCGAAAGGTTCCCTTCCTCATCGGAAGCGGCTAAAAGCATGCCCTGCGATTCTAAGCCCATGAGTTTAGCCGGTTTCAAGTTGTCAATTACTATTATCTTCTTTCCAACAAGATCGCTGCTTTTGTATTCTTTTCTTATGCCGCTTAGAATAGTTTTTTCCCTGTCGCCTAAAGAAACTCTTATTTTTATCAGCTTGTTACTTTTCTCCACATCTTCCGCCTGCAGTATCTTCCCGACTTTTAAATCAATCTTCCTGAAAAGGTCAATGTCTATTTCTTCTTTTGTCATCATTCTTCTACGTTTGAAAGATAAGCTGACATTCTTTCAATCATTTTTCTCATGTCTTGTATAAGCAAA
>JAMCSP010000008.1 GCA_023378865.1 Candidatus Parvarchaeota archaeon
TTTGTTGTTGAAACCTTATTGCCGTTTACGTACAATGTAGCGGAAAGCTGGCTGTTAATTGTTGTTATCAATGCCGATGAATTGTCCTTCGTTCCGTTGTAGGTGAAGTTGCCGGGCTTGTCTGTTATTGCCAGTGTTGGAGCTGCCTTGTTTATCCGCTCATAGTATGTGACATTTGAAACCCCACTTACGTTCGTGGCTGCCGTGACTTTGTATAGACCTGCAGCAAGGACATTTAGATAGGAAACGCTGCCCTTCGTAAGCGGCTCTACCCTTGTGCCGTTCACGTAGATTTCAACATAGTCATTGGATATCTGAGCTGTGAAGTTTGACTGCGTACCGTATGTTATGGTAGCATTCGAATCCTTCAAGCCGTTGAGATAGAGAATAGGCGCAATCTGCATTGCAAGGCTTACTGAATCAGAAGTATAGTTCTGGTTTCCGCTTGTGTTGAATACTCCTTTAAAGGTGTTTGGAAGATAGCCTGCATTGTAAATACCGCTTGTTGTTATTGATGAGTTCTTCAATGAACCGTTTATGTAGAAATCGGCAGGCAACTGATTGTTTACTGTAGATATTGAGAAGTGGAACACAAGGCTTGTGCCGTTCTGCGTGTAGTTAGCCGACGGAGTTGACGTCAATGCCAGCGTTGGAGCAGCCTTGCTTATTACTGTTAGCCATTGAAATATCTCCTTTCCTTTGTATATGCCACAGTTCCAACTCGCAGAAGTGTAGTTCTGATTGCCTGTTGTATTAAATACATATCCATACGTTCCCGCAGATGCGTTCTGTCTTTGGATGCCAGTGGTGGTAGCGCCTACTAGTTTATCATTTAAATAAAGATTTGCTGCAAGCTGATTATTTAAAGTAGTTATGTTTGCATCGATTCGGAAAGGTGTATCGTTATAAGTGTAATTGACTGGTTGAATGTCACTACAACTACTAGTCGCGGCTTCGTTCGGCGTTCCCTTCATCAAAAGAGTAGGGGTAGCAGGATTTATCTTTTCATAGTATGTGACATTTGAAACCCCGCTTACGTTCGTAGCTGCCGTGACTTTGTATAGACCTGCAGCCAGCGTTTTTAATAAAGTGGCTTTTCCCACTGTAAGTGAAACTACTTCAGTGCCATTGATATATAAAGAGACATAATCTGTGCTTGTAGATATTGTTGCAGTGAAATTGGACTCAACGCCATAACTTATAGAAGTATTTGCGTTCTCTGTGCCATTAAGATACAATGAAATCGTTGGATTAGAAGATATGACAAAAGTACTTGTCGTAACCTTAGAATATAATGAAACCATTGTAGGAAAAAATGTAAAAAAAAGCATAACGATAGATATAATAGAGATAATTAATATGAAAAATAAAAGTAAGCTAGTATGTCTTATTCTATTACTCAGCACCATATATTACAATATAACTATAAGATTATCACAATAAAAAGATTAAAACGAACAATTTACTTCTTTTTATTGTCTATTAAATAAAGGAAAATGCTTAGTACTGAAGTAATTTCCACGCTTATCAAAAGAAGACTGAAGGCAAATGATGTTCCATATAAAGAACCTGTATTAGCTGCTCCAAATCCGAAAAGATAATTAAAGCCGTAAGACATTGAACCTGAGACTTGTGTTAAAGGCAAACCCAGGATTGCATCCAAAAACATTGCAAGCACAAATAATGCAGACAAGCTGCCCAAGATAAGCAAAGCATTTCTACGCATTTTCTTGTTGCTGTAAACTAAATATGCCAATATTATTGTTAGTATAAAGAACACTATTAAGATATCGTAATGCAGCATGCCGGAAATTCTCAGTATACTGTCATAAGCTAAAAGGTAAACGGCAGCTGCCAAACTTAGAATAATTGATCCTAGCATAGTATAGTTTGCAGCTTTTACAAACTTTCTTTTCATTGAAAGGCCCAAGCCTAAAAGAACTATTATTACAACCAAAAATATACTGCCAACGTAATCAAAGTAATTTGTGGGTTTAGAGGTACTAACAATTGGAGGAGTTACACTTGGAGCTGTGCTCTTTGTTGAATTAAGAACGTTAATAGTCAACTCTACAGGTGAAACGGAAGGGTCATCGCCAACTGCAGAAATATTGAATTTGTATGTTCCTATAGGAGTTCCCTTTGCAACATTTACGGCTAAAGTTCCGCTGTATGTTGGATCCTGGTTTGAAGTGCTGGGCGTAAAGGTTATATAATTGCTAGCTGGACTTTCGGCCAATGAAGTTCCCCAGTAACTTCCATTGAACAATGAAATTGTAAAGCCTATATTTGCAGAACCACCCTGCGATATGTTTACTGAATACTGTGTCAATGTAACCTTTGAATATCCATAGCCTACTGCGTGAACAGAACTGAATGCGAATATTAACAGAAAAAGGAAAACGGTAGAAGCTATAATGGCCTGTTTGGCTTGCATACTAACCATTAGAATACTATCTTATTTAAACATTTCTATAGCTTTTGCTATTTTTTCTCTGAATTCCTCTTCTTCATTTTCATCCTTATACTTGGTCCTAGGCCACATGAAACCCTTTAGAGGTTTGCCCTTTTCCCTGGGGATTATGTGAACATGAAAATGGGGTACGCTTTGGCTTACGACATTGTTGTTTATAAGCAGTATACCATCACATTCTGTTCCATTTTTTACCCCTTCTGCTATTCTTTTTGTTTCAACAGACAGATCCTTCAAATAATCCTCGGAAAAATCAAATAAAGTTTCAATGTGCTTTTTAGGTATAAGTAAAGTATGTCCTTTGAATATGGGGCTTTTGTCCAAGAATGCAATAAAATTTTCGTTCTCGAAAACTATGCTTGCTTTTATCTCTTTTTTAGCTATTTTGCAGAACACGCATTCTTCCATCTATTTTCTAGGAAATGCATTTATAAAAGATTTTTCATCTTTCGTACTGCACTATACTTAATATTGCAGTATTCATACTTTCCTTTATTTCTTTCAGTGCCTTCGAATCTTTTGATTCAATATAGGGCAGAAGATCTAAGTCTAAAGGAGTGTTTTCAAGTTTTCTTTTATAATTTTCATGCAGGTACTTTGCAACTTCTTTGTCATACGCTTCCCACTTAACTCTTAAAAAACTTATAAAGTCTTTTTCTATGGAAGTTGCCAGTCTATGAGAATATGCATAAGAATAACCAAAGTCAACAAGCCATTTCTCCGTAACTTCGTGATGTTTGGCTATGCTTTCTACTGTGTCAACAAGTTTATTGTTTACAACGATTAATTTTGGAAAATTTTTGTCAAGGAAAATACGTTTTCCATCTACTGAATAACCGCCAGTGTACTTAATGGAGTAATCTGTATTTATTATCAGTTCGCTGACATCTCTGCTTTCTAATACTTTTCCGATGTACCTTTTTTTATAGTATGCAATATCATTATCAACCTGCACTATAGAGTTTACTTTTAATTTTTTATTTAATAATATTTTTACCATTGAAGGGGAGATATAATTAACGGCTAACCCAACAATCTGGCCATTTTCACTCCTTTTTTCAGATAAAATTCTATACTTCGCCATACTTTAAATAATACCGTGCAATATTTATACTTTTTTATGATTAAATTGTAAATTTTCTTAATCATTTTAAGTATTCATAAGTAATCAAATATCATATATAAAGGTTACTGTTTTCAAACAATACAAATAATCTGTAAAACAATTAAAATTCAGGATTTTCCACTTAATTATAAAATAAAGGTACTTAAATTTTAACTTACTAATTGATGTATGGATGACCAGAAGTCAGAAATGTTAATGCTCTTCGGATGGGTATTTGCCATACTTATTATAGCAGTCGTAATGCTTTATCCATACAGCAATTATCAATTTACAACCCTAGGTATAAGCAGCGGAATCAATCTTTACTCCTGCAAGTATTCTGAACCAGCAGCAATGGGTATAGTGGATTACGGAGTAAGTAGCTACGGCAATGTATATAATATCTCTACAAATTCAATAGAAAGCAGCATAACCTTGAACAATTTACTTACAAATCTAAGCGGTGATTACAATGCGTCTATACAGCTTAATGTAAATGTTATGCTGGAATATCAAAATAGAACGCAGGCTTATTTTGCACAGAATGTAATTTTTATTGACACCAAAACCGGGCAGATAAATTTTATAGATAATGTATGGAATGATTCAAGCATAAATGCAAGCTTAAACAACAAGCTAATAGAAGGCAATGGCACTGTTTCCCCTTCCATTAAGAATTATACCTATTATTTTTACCAGGCTGTAAATCAAACCGGAGATAACATAACGCTAAATAACAATCAAACTGTTTACCTAAGAACAAATTCCAGCATTTCGAAGGAAGGTAAACCGCAGATAATCTTTTCATACAACGATGGATACGGATGGGTAGAATATGATAAAGTAAACTTACTAATAAATGAAAACATAAAAAACTATTCAATTCTTATAAGCGGATTCAATTACACCCCCAGCTACAACTTTTATGATGCGGGAATAATAATTGGCGGACCGGGTGATGGTTCCAATACAACACTTATAAGAGGATCCGCTGAATTTACACTAAGTTATTGGAATGGAAATAACTTTCAAAATGTGCAAGATGCGTATGATTTTGGTTGTGACACCGAGGAAGGAATAAACAATGCAGTTGTATCTCCCTCCTTTTATAACAATGGTTTGCTGTATGCTAATATAAGCAGCGGAAAAAACATTTATTTGGGAAATTTATGGTCTATGAACTCCTCAAATATAGGAGTACTTTATGTAAACAGCTCTTTTGATAATATTGTCATTTCTTTTAATAAGCATGGTAATACATTTAATGAAAGCCTGAAAAATGGAAAAGGCGAATTTACAATGGAAGCAGGAAGTTATTTTATAAATGTATATTCAAATAACAATAAAATTTACAGTGAAAATTACACCTTAAAGAAAGAAGTACTTAATAACATAGATATAAAGCAGTAATCATTTCTTACAGAGTAAATAATTAATTACCTTACTTTTTCTGCGCCCTTTGCAACTCCGTGTTTTGTAAACGCAGAAAGTACTGCTGCAGCTATCAGTATAATTATGCCTATATATAATGCCGTTCTCAATCCCTGCATAAAAGGAGAAGCAATCAACTTTGGAATAAAGCTGCTTTCATTCATAATCCTTAATGACGAATTCGGTATAAGTGAAGTTACTGAAGATGGCGCTTGGGATAAAAATGTAGATACGGGATTTATCCCGAGAAAGGCTGAAAACAGGAAAGATGAAGCGGGTATTGCAGCGAACTGTGAGGATAGTGTAGATGGAACGTTTAATGATGTAAGCTGTGTAGAAATTATAGAAGGCAATGCATATGAGAATACAGTTATAGCTATTGTGAAGAATATCGCCATGCTTATCATTTGACCTATGTTAGCAAAGGTGGTCCTAATACCGTTGCCAACACCCCTGTCCTTCCATGGCAGAGCATCCATTGCTCTCTTTGTATTAGGCGCGGCAAACATTCCATTACCAGCACCTATAACAAACAGCACTATGGCAAAAGGAACATAAGAGAAGTTAGCAGAAAAAGTGGTTAAAAGGAATAAGCCCAATGCCGTTATCAAAAGGCCGACTGTACTAAATATCCTTGCGCCGAATCTATCAGTTAAAACACCGCTTATCGGCCCAAGGGCTATAAAACCTACCATTAATGGTATCATGTATATCCCAGCCCAAAATGGTGTCTGGGCAATCGTAAAATTATGAAGTGGAAGGTAAACTCCCTGCAACCAGATTATAACTAAAAACATTACTGCTCCCCTGGCAAGAGCGCTTAAAAACAATGCAAGAGAACTAAATAGGAACTGTATATTTCTGAATAAAGACAGCTTAAATAAGGGATTTCTAATTTTTCGTTCTATTGGAACAAATAATATCATGAGAAGAACTCCTGCAACAAGGCTTGCAATTACCCAAGGGTTTGCCCAACCCAATGGATTAGTCTTATAAGGAGTAAGAGCATATGTAAAGCCTAAAGCAACAAGAATTAAACCCGCTGAAAGAGCAAGGTTCCCCTTCCAGTCCAAACCTTTTTTCTTTCCTCCGGTCTTTTCTTCCTTTAATTTGTAATAGGACCAGAAAGCACCTAAAACTGCAAAAGGAATGTTAACTATAAATATCAAGTGAAAGTCAAATGGGGCCAATAAGCCACCTGCCACTAATCCTATAAACGACCCGGCAAGAAAAGCGACTTGATTAGTTCCCAGCGCTTTTCCTCTTTCGTTATCGGGAAAGGCATCAGTAAGCAGAGCAGTGCTGTTAACCATTATGAATCCGCCGCCTACTCCCTGCACTAACCTAAATATTATGATAAACAAGACGCCATTTGTACCGGAATTATATGGTGTAAAAGAAAGGGCTATAGAAGCCGCAGCAAAGATTGCAAATCCTATTGTATAAAACCTTTTCCTTCCATAATCATCGGATAACCTGCCAAAAGTAACAAGAAGAGAAGCTGTTACAACCATGTAACCGAGAAGAACCCAAAGAAGCAATGTAAAATTACCTGGTGCTATTGGATTAACATTTAGACCACGAAATATTGAAGGAAGGGATATAAGTATTATTGTAGCGTTTATAGAAGCCATTAACCCGCCCATTGTTGTATTTGCTAGAACTGTCCATTTATATTGCATCCGATATTTTACTATTTATTATATTTAAATATTTACAAGTTTGTGCAATTTTTCTATCTTATAAATTGACCTTTTTTTATTCTTACCTTCTATTTTGGAATTCAGCACTATCTGTTTCATGCTTTCTATGACTTCCTCAGCAACTTTCCTGTTTACAGGGAAGGGTACACCGTCTTTTCCTCCTATTGTAAAAGCGTATTTGAAAGGATCATAAGGATAATTTACAGGATCAAGAAAAGAAGGAGGCTCATTGTATATCAAATCTGCTATTAAAAATATGGCTCTTGCTGTAGACGCTGTCAGCCCTCCTAAAAGAGAATCTGATAGACTGGCAAAACTGTCATTCTTTATTTTTTCCAGATTTCGCTTAAGCTTCTGTATGCTTATAGGCCGGTAATACTCTATTCTTTTTGACCTGTCAAAACCAGATATTGCAGCGTTTTTTTCAAACAGCTCTAAAGTAGTATTGCCTTTTAACGTATTCAAAGCTTTACTGTAATCCTTTATTATTTTATCCTTGCTGTTATTAACTTCCTCCAGAACAACCTTTCTTGCTTCGTCTACTTCTTTATCAAGTAAGTTTATAACAGATCCGGTAATGCCGCTTATAGCAGAATTTGGCTCACATTCAAAGTTGTCCACATCCAATAAGTGATATCTTCTGGCATACTTTGTGTAAGGATTCATGCCCTGCTGTATAACAAGCCACCTGCCTGTTTTAGATACTAGTATGGAATGTATGTAAAGATTGTAGCCATCTTGCAAAAGAACGGAATCGGCTTTTGCTGATAAAGCACTGTATTCAATTAGTTTATTTTTTTCTATGTCAAATGAATTTATTGATGTAATTTCGTCCTTAACTGATAATGAAGCCTTTCCCTTTCCACCTAAAACAGCAATACCGTCTTCAGATTTTATTACCTGTTTCAAAATTGAAAGCAGAACAGTAGTGGAACCGCTGGAATCCCAGTCCATACCTATAGCATTATTTAAAGCCTGAAACCACATTGGATTAGAAAGCCTTTCAAGCAGTTTATCTTCACCGTACTCATAGAGCATTGTATGTACTATTGCATCGCACATCCCTCTCATTGTCTTAAGTAAGTAATCCGGAACATGGCCGTAATGCAATGGTAAGTCTGCTACGCCTGCCATATAAGTAGTAAGCTATCTACACATTATAATGGTATCTAATTCGCGATAGAAGATAAAAAGCTTTTATGAATTTACTGCTATTAAAAGAAATGCAGGATATAAACGGCTGGAAAGTATTTGCTAATCTTTTAAAACAAAATAAGTTCTTCGTTATTGTTCCTATTGTGATCTTCTCTGCTTATGTTTATTTGTTTATACATGATAAAGTAGGGGCCTTAACATTTTCATTCTTTTACCCCTTATTTGATGTGATATGTGCAATTTTTCTCGGCTTTACAATAAGTTTTATTATAGCGATAAATTATTACATAATAAAGGCAAGAAAGAACGCAAACAAAAGAAATACAGCCTGGGCAATCTTCTTCAGTTTACTGTCTACCCCATTTTGCTGCAATGTTTTAATTCCTTTGTTTATCGCATTTATATTTGGATCCGCAGCTCTTTCTCCTGTTTATGATACTACACAAATTTTACTCGTTGAGTATGACCCTCTGATAATAATAGTTTCAATACTTGTTATATATGTATTTTATAAAAGATCGGTTAACGCTTTCACAAGCTGCAGAATAAAATTAAATATAAACAAAAATCGAGAAATCCTGACTAAATAAAGCAAGTTATCTTAACTTTAATCCACTCTTTTTAAATGGATTGCGTGCAGTAGTTTTTATTTCTTTTTTCTGCGGCAGGAATATCTCTGCAAGCATGCACCTTATACTGCCACCGCCACATTCCTCTATCGTGCTAACGTCTATATTTATTATACTGCAATACCTTTCAATCTGATCTATCTGCTCATTCGATAAGGAGCTAAATGCCTTCTTTGATATTACTAATTTCTTGTTTCCTTTAGAATCCAATAATTCCAATGCATTGCCTGCAAAATTCATCATTTGTTTGAATGTTAATTCAATTAAAGTTTTACCGGATCCTTTGACAGCTGAGATAACTGCCTTTTTTTCACCTTCGTCTTTTATTGAATCCAAGCAAACCATGGCAAATTCTTCTCCCAATGCCATCATGACATTTGTATGGTATATGGGAAAACCTGTTTCATCAAAAGCATGAAACTTTACTGATTTGTAATTCATCTCATTGCAAAACTTATTTAATACTTCTTCATTAGTTCTTTCAGATATACACGAATAAGCTATCTTGTTCTCACGGTCAAGAACCAAGCTGCCAGTGCCTTCAAGGAATTTATTATTATTTTCGTAATTTGTAAGGTCTATAACTTTGGAACATGAAAATCCGTAAAACATGGAAAGACTCTGTATTATATCAGGTCTTCTTTCATTTCTTCTGTTTAATGCAAGCATAGGATAAACAACAACTGTTCCGTCTGAATGAAAGGATATCCAGTTATTGGGAAATACTGAATCAGGAGTTTCGATTCCTGCTAAATCATCAAATACAAAAACATTTATGCCATTCATTCTAAGTGTTTCTACTGCATTGTTAAATTCCTTCAGCGCCTGCAGATTAACAGAAGAACCTGTTTTTTTCTGGAACTTATTAGTTTTTGCAGTTTGCTCATTGAAGCCGAAATTATGCGGCCTTATCATCATTACATTATTAGTCAATGATTTTTCTTCCATTTGCAGTTTCTAAGCAAACAATCTAGCAACTGCTAAAAACTATTAAATGAATCGAACTTATATTTAAATGTTTAATATCTAAAGAGGTGTTTATTGTTAGCTTTTTAAATGCAGCATTAATAAATTAAAAGCTGGGGTTGCCAGGATTTGAACCTGGGTCAAGCGGTTTCTTCTTAATCATCCTTAACGTCATTTTTCCAGACAAGCTGGAGCCGCCTATTCTGCCTGGTTAGACTACAACCCCTTAAGTGAATATTTTATACTTATCCTTATTTTCGAGCTCCTCTTTAATTCTTGCTTCTATGCTTTTTGCTATGCCCGAGGTAAAACCCACTCTTTCATCAAAATCATTGTAAGATTTGAATTCTCCTTTATTCCTCTCTTCTATGATCTTCTGAACAATTTTTTTGCCTACTCCAGGTATAAGCGACAAAGAATGCAGCCTTACGTTTATAGGCCCCAATCTGTTTATTATAGTAATATAGTTTGCTTCGTTTTGGCTTACGATCTCATGTATCTTATCGTTTAGCATTTCAAGGCCGTTTCCATTCAGCTTATCAGGAGTTATTCTCTGCATTATGTGGTGCACCTCCTCTCTCTTATTCTCACCTATGTAGACCTTCATCCCTGGATCCACCTTCACATCCTTTTTAAGCGCCACAAGTAAAAGGCCGAGTGAGTCAGTAAGGACTATTGCGGTGGCCTTCCTATCCTTTGAATCCTGCAAGCCGAAAGGAAGGTACTCTAAAACATAAGCATATTCATCTTTTCCCATAGTATTAAGGATTATTTCAAAGTTATAAATGCTTTTTTAGCACTGTTAGAACGGCTTTTAGATCCTCTTCCTTAACATTTAACTTTAAAGGTGAGATAATTGCCCTTATTTGATCAATAGAAGCTGGAGAAACATCAATTATCATCCTTAAGTAATCATCCCGTATATTGAGATTTAAGGCGGAAAGCTCTTCGAATACACTGTCAAAATTGTCTATTTTTATATTCTTCTGCGTATGATCCAGTAGTTTTTTGCCTATTTCGGAGCCTTTGTCTACAAAATCAAGGTATTTCTGCTTTACCTCGGTTTCGCTTAAAAACTTTTCATCAATTATTTGGTATTCCATATCAAAGTCTTTTCATATGAATTGGTAAAAGGTCTATCCTTTTAAGGCTTTTACCCTGCTGTTTTACCTCTATGGTATATGCTTTCCCTTTCTTGTCGACTATTCTGCCAACCGAACCGAAAAAGCTCCTTTGCGGCAGGTTTCTCTGTACCCTTGAATCGGGATCCACTATAATCTTATCTCCTATCTCAAAAGACTGCAAGGCCTTTTTTATATCGACTTTTCCCCTTTCTTTTATATCGAGTTTAAGTCTTTTCCTCGAACGCTTGTGCAAACCGTTTCCTGTTATTGACATAATTCTATTTTATAAAGCTCCTTAGTATTTATACTTTTTTAAACACAAATGCAGAGGGAGGGATTTGAACCCTCGAAGGCCTGAGCCATAAGGTCCTTAGCCTTACACGTTTGACCGCTTCGCTACCTCTGCATTATAATCTAAAATAAGCCTACAATAAAACGCTTACTATCTGATAATCTATTTCATTAGTTCTGAAAGTGTAAGCCACTTTCCAACTTTCCTTCTATTTACCAATTATATTACTTTCGGAACTAATGTATTTATAGTATAAAAATAGTTTTATACATTTAAAACAATTTAAAAACATGACATTAAACATAATAATAGAGATTTTGATAGTACTTTCGGCATCAATAATTATTGGAGAAATGTTTGAACAGCTTAAATTTCCATCGGTTGTCGGTTACCTTATAGCCGGTTTAATAATAGGCCCTTTTGTCTTTAATTTGATACAAAATAACCTGGAATTACAGGCATTGTCTTCGCTTTCGCTTTTCTTTATAATATTTTTACTGGGTATAGAAATGAAAACCGAATCAGTTATAAAATACCTTAAACCTTCGCTTAAGATGTCTATTACCAGTTTTATTTTGCCTTTAGTTCTTTCTGTCCTGCTTTCAGTTTTCCTGCTGCACTTTGGATTAAGACAGGATTTTATAGTTTCACTGGCGATAGCAGTGCCTTCGATATCAATAATATCTGTTCTTATTATGAGATACAGGCTCGCAAGAGACTCTAAGGGGATAACCATTATAGGCTCAGTAGTAATAACTGATGTAATCGCATTTTTGCTCTTGGGGATAACCTATAAAAATGCATTAAATGCGATATTACTGGTTGTCTATTTTATAGCTTTCCTTATAATATTCTTAAATGTGGATAAAATCCTGAATAGGGGAAGCGAAAAACTAAGAAAACAACTAACAAAATCTAGAAAAATATTAAAAAGTGAGCATTTCGGTTATGCCATGATAATTGTCATAGGCCTGCTAATCGGAGGTATATCACAGTTAATAGGAGTAAATTATATAATAGGAGTTTTCTTTGCCGGTTTAATCATACATGAAGGCTTGATAGGCAAAACCCTGTTTAGAAAAGTTAATAGAACGATAAAAAGGATGAATGATGGTTTCTTCATACCTATCTTCTTTGGAATAGCTGGAATTGACGTTTCTTCATTCCACTCTCTTGAAGTTTATATGCCGGCAATAATAATTATCTCAGTTTCTGTGATAGCCTTTTCAGTAGTGCTAAATTACTTCTCTTCCGGAAAGGTTATGAAAATAAAGAAAAGGCAGTGGAAGATAAAAACCAGCGCGATAATAAACGGAAGGGGGGCAGTTGGAATAGCAATTGCCACTGTAGCATTTGAAATTGGGGTTATAACAAATTTAGCTTACTCTATAGTTATATTGGCAACTATAATTATATCGATAATTGCCACATCTCTTCTTCGTAATGCCTAATTAAGCTATTCACGAATAAACATTAGTTATTAAGACCTCTAGACAAAACAAAAATTGTTAATATCTGCCTTGTTTTAATTCCTTTTGATCTGGCAAAATAAATAATTGGGGTGGCTGGGATTTGAACCCAGGTCAACTAACCCCCGAAGCTAGCATCATACCAAGCTAGATCACCACCCCCTATAGCATAATTAATATACAGATTTAATTAATCCTTTTGTATTGAGGATAGGTTCCTAAATTCATTATTACGCTGTCTGTCTTAACGGCTACTCCTTTTTTAACGGCTTTTATTTCCTCTGCCGACAATACAGACTTGCCAAGTGCTATAAGTTCTCCTTTTAACGTCATTATCCCTACAACCTCTTCTTTATCGAAATCTGTAAGTTTAACTACTCCTGGAACGGCAAGCGGAGAGCCATGGCAGACAGGGTCAACGGCTGTATCAGAAATAAAAATCTTTGGCAGGAAGTCTATTGCTGATTCTATACTGCCCAGGCATTTGTTTAAGAGCCTGCCATCATTTTCTTTTTCATAAAAATAAACTGCATCTTCTAAATCCTGTAATGTAACCAAGTTATCTTTTTCCGACAGCGTTGAAACCTTTGTTCTTCTTAGCTCTGTCATGTGCGCACCGACTTTTAACTCTTCTCCCATGTCATGTATAAGCTTTCTTATGTATGTCCCAGATTCTACACCCACCTTAAAAAGAACATTCTTTCCGTCTATTTCCAATATCTCAGAATAGTATATCTCTCTCTGTCTGTACTGCCGTTTAACATGGGATCTAACTGGCGGTAATTGCATTATTTTCCCTATGAATTTGTTAAACGTATCTCTAAGTAATTGCTCATCAACTTCACTGTGCAGATGCATCAGAGCTATGTATTCCTTTCCTCCAAAAAGAAGCACTGGGAGAACCTTCGTAGCATTGTTTATGGCCAGGGGCAAGAGACCTGTTACATTGGGATTTCTTCAATCTTCTAAAGTCCCTGAGTAACCCATCTTCTTGGCGCCTAATCCTGCCATGATATTCTTTGCTATGTAGGCTGCGGTCTTAGACCTTATACCTGCTGGTTTATCCAGAAGTATAAAACCGTAGTTTATCCTTTCCTCTATGCTTCTATCCTTTGGAGCTTTACCGTATCTGCTATCGGTTTCTTCCTCTCTCAAGGAAAAGATTTCATGCTTGAAATCCTCCAAAGGCAGTTTCATTTTATTTAATCGCAGATTTAAAGATTAAAGCTTTGCTTTTTATGCTGCTATCCATTTTACTTTAAAATAAACTAATTAATGTTTTAATTAAAATTGCGAGTATCTATTTTTATTTGTTTATCTTTTGCTGATCCATTATATAATCAGAACAAAGCTGCACAACGCTTTCTAAGTCTATGTTTGATGAATCAATAACCAGATTAAATGGAGTGAAGTCCTTGTCTATCTCTATTCCATATATTTTTTTGTAGATATTTTTTGTAAGCAGGTCCTTCTGTTTCATAAATTTCATTGCATCGCTAAAACTTATTTTATCCCTCATACTTACTCTTTTTGCTCTAACTTTTTCATCTGCCTTTATGTATATTTTTATTGTTTCCCTGTCATTTATCTTCCAGGGGGCTACCCAACTGTCAAGAACTACATCCTTTTTTGTCTTAAAAAATGAAAGAATAAACGAATCGAGCCTTTTATCATATTGCGGATTCTTCAGCCTGAATTTTACTGCTTCTATCCCTTTTTTTGACTCCCAAACCATGAAATCCTTCTTTGGAAGCAGACTCTTTAATTTAGAACTAGCTGAAAAATATTCAATTCCGAAGTTAAGAGCAAGAGTTGTAGCAACGCTTGATTTACCTGAAGCAGTCAGTCCTGAAACTATCACTCTCATGATTGATTAATGGGCGTATTATTTATAAGTTTACTGTAATTTGCGAATACTGCCGGAAGATAGCTCAGATTGTCGCAGTAGTTTTGGGCCGAAGGCGAAACGGAACATTCTCCAGTAAGCATGTATTTGCTTAGCTCGGTATAATTTATCTGATAAACGTTTACATTGGTAAGTACCTGGTTTTCTATGCTGAGTAAAGAGTTTACTGGCATGTTATCTGTGTAAAGTAACTTGAAACCAGGTATACTTTCATTGAAAAGGTAAAGCTTATCAAACAATGTATTCATTGTTTCATTTGGTATATACAACAAAGCAGGGCCGTTACCAAACTGTGACATGTTTATCGGCAGCACTTCATATCCTCCAGGTGCTTGAGGTATGCCGCCTATATGGAGATTCACTGAATTTGTAGCGTTCAAAAGCATCATGCCGCCGGGTATACCATTATTTGTGACTTCCTTGCAGCCTACGCTGTAAACGCAGTTGTAATCCAAAGGCAATGGACTGGAGAACTGCGCCGTAAGTTCATTGTAAACTATACCATAAGGATTGCCCATGCTTGTGATTACTCCGTTGCTGCTTGCATTCAAGGGTATTATAACTTCTACTAAAAGATCGTTATTTGCATTGCCAGGTAAACCAGGTATTGTTGCATTTGAATACATCGGAGCTATCTGTCCATTTACGTCTCCAAAGTCAAGTAGATACTTGTAACTTTCATTTCCTACATTCTGACTGTTTATAGTTACGTTAGTTTCTGACATCGGAGTAAATGATGTAGGTTCTAATGCAATCGTTGAGATAGCAGAGAATTTTTCTACTTCGCTGCCGCTTATTACAGCGTAAGTAGGCTGGTGTATGTAATGAAGGTAGGTTGAATAAACGTAAGGAGAGGTTGCTTCAAAGAAATACTTCGCTATCATAGACTGATAACCATAAGCGTTGCTTCCATCGGCTACGGCTGTCCTATTGGCTATCGCTTCTTCCCAGTAACCATAATCCCACCAGGAGATTATTGACGTGTTAACAGGAGTATTCTGGCTTACCCACTGCAGGGTAGGCCCCCAAAGCAAAAGTCCGCTTCCGCTTGACTGTGCTGTTTGATATGACAAAGAAAGGCTGGAATTCAGATCCGCAGCAACGAAAGCGATTGCTAATATTATTATAACTGCAGAAACAATGACCATATTCCTCGGAGAATTTTTAAGGAATTTGTTTGTAATGTTTATTGATCCTCTGAAGAAATAAACTATTGCAAAGGGTATTATTATAGCTGCTGCCAATTCGGTAGGCTCTAATAATCTACTTTCAACATTTGAAAGTATAACTGTGGCAACAAAGAAAAAGAATGGTATTATAGCGAGCAGAGAAAGCATGCTAACATCCTGCTGCTTGTCAAATGCAAACTCGAGTATGAATATAACCACAAGGGCTACCGCACCGTATTTGTAGTTGTTTACAGATGAATTCATATTCCATATAACAATAAGCATTATCAATGAAATTAATGTAAGGAATAATACAAGGCTTAGAACTCTCTTTGATTCCATTTCATCTCTATGAAGCAATAAATAGCCCAGAGGTATAAAATCAAGAGCTATGAATATAAACAAAAATGAATAAGAAGTGGCGTTATAGCTGAATGTTCCTCCATTTAGCATTAGTATAAACGGAACACTTAGCAAGAAAGGAATATACCAGTGCTTAAATCTTTTCAGTACGATGTAAAGGAGAAATACCGCACCTGCACAGAATAAAAGGAAATTTATACCCAATGATCCTACAAGAAAATTGAAGTCCTGCGCCCTCTGTGTTAAATTCAAAGGAGCATACTCTGCAATAGTCTGGCTTACTGGATTCACTATGCCTACTCCCAAAGGGTGTATAAATTCTGACTCAACCCTTGAAAGAGCATGCTTTAATGTATTCAGCCCTGTAAGCGCTACTAACACTAAGGAAAGTATTATACTGTATATAGCAATTGAAAATCCGTTGTTTATAAGAGGTATTTTGAGTTTGTTCTTGTATCTATCATATATTATCAGTTTAAAGAGCACTAAAACATAAGAGAACAACATTGGATAATAGAGAGCGCTGTGTATAACATCGGAGAAAGTAAATGTAACAAAACTTACTTTTATCGGAACCCATATTGCAAACAGTATATAAGCAAGCATATCTCCCTTTTTGGCATATCCAAGCAAAACAATTATTATGTATATTACAGGTATTACAAGTATCAGATACTCGCTGTATCCGCTTGCTGCCGTCGCCAGTCCAGTAGCTATTCCTGTAGCCAGCCCATAAATCATTTTACTTCTTGTCCTTTTTGATTTTATGGATTTTGACAAGAAGAAAATTGTCAGCAAAATAAACATAAATCCAAGAGAAGTTTTCTGTGAAAATCCCGCAGTAGAACGGCTTAGGAAAGTAAGAAAAGCAGGTAAAATAAACGCACTTATACTGGCTACCCAGTAATCTCCAAACAACTCCAATGCTATCAGAAAAAGAAGCAGAGCTGAAAAGATAGCAAAGAATGCAGGCAAAAACATAAAGGAGGTCATGGGAACTGCGCCCTTTACTATTGGGTCAATGAGCCTTGCAGAATAGGCACCAAAGAAGGATACCATAAGCTCATCCGTCCTGGAAGGCAAGCCTATGGGCAAGTACTCCAGATAATTTACTGCCGGAACGTTGCCAGTTTTAAGGATGTTCTGCATCTGTATGTAGAAGGTATACGGGTCCAGGCCAGAAAGAGAGCCCCCCATCCCAAGGTAATTATTCCCTATTAATGGAGAATTCGACTGCAATGGATTCAATAAAGCCGGAACGCTCGCTGTGTGTACATACCAGCCAATGGTTACGGCTAGTATAAGAAGAAGGTAAAACAGAACTTTTTTCTTTATTAGGATATTGTAAGCTGCATTGCCAAAGGTCTTAAAAGCCGATAAATTCAATTCTATCTCTACTTCACTAACTTTTTTCTTAGAAGCATTTTCTTTTACCTGCTCTAATTTTTCTGATTCTTTTTTCAGTAAGTCTATCTTTTCTTCTTCTTTTTTTAACTCTGTTTCTTCTTTTTTTACCTGAACTTCCTCTTTTTTGATTTCTTGCTCTATCTTTCTTTCCTCTTTGGAAGCTTCCTGCTCAATTCTTTTAAGTTCATCATCTTCGGCCATAATTCAAATATATAGAGAAATTACTACTGATTATTAAACCTTTCGAATTAAAAATCCTGCGTTTCTATATCCCAGGAATCATGCTTCCAAAGCAGAAATTCCGGTTTATTTAAGAAAATAAAATGCTCTGGGTGGGCTATATACTCATCATATATGCTCTTTGAATAATCAAGAAAAGGCAGTTTCTCCGCTTCACTGTGCTTAAGCGCCGTTTCCCTGTAATTTTTGTTTAAAACTATATTTCCATTCCTTAAAAGGAAAAGAGCGCCTCCGCCCATAGCCTGTACTGACTTGTAATCAGAATCAAACGTAGAATTCACCAGATTTGCCTCAATTAAAAGGCCTTTCCCGACATTGATTGAGAAATGACCATAATTAGGCGGCATTATGACTTTATCTCCTGCTTTTGCATGTACAAGCTCTAGGTCAAAGCTCCCATCATCGTTCCTTTTCTGTAAGAGATATACTGCTTCGCCGCTTATCACCTCGTACAGTTCCGGGTAAGCAAGACCTTTTTCAACTAATGGATGGTAATGCCCAAGAGTCTTTGTAAACTCTCCTCCTAGGTCATAGTTCTCAATCACAGTAACATCATACCTTATGTTGTGTGCTGAGAAAACTGTTGCATTCTTTGCGACTCCCGCTGCTCTATACATCCTATATATTATATCATTCCTGTTTTTGCTATTTATGAATTCCTTATTGAATAATACTTCCTTCATTTCGCTAACCTTGCGGACTGAAAAATCTACCTCCTTACCATCAGCAAACAGCTTTCTTTCTTTTTCATCAAATTCAAGATCGACTGCTTTAACATTAAGTTTCATAATATTATAAAAATTTACTAAGTTTAATACTTTTTATAGAAAGTTTTAACAAATTTATCCGCTTTAAGCAGCTTGATTATAAATCTAAGTTCTTTATTGCTTACAGTTCTTGTAAGATATAGCATTAAAACATAGAAAACTAATGCGGCAATCAAAAGCAGCGGCAGATACGCCAGCCTTGTCACAAGCTTTAGAAGGAGGTAAAGGAAAAGGGCCATTAATAAAACAGATAAAACTGCTTTTAACAGCTCTTTATATGGTAATTTTATTTTTATGTACCTTGAAACTAAAATCAAATTTACTACTAAAGTAGACAAGGTAACAGCAAGATATGCAATTGCCGCGCCTACAGAATATAAAAGAGGGACCAGTATAACAGTAAGGGCTATTCCGACAACTGCTCCTGTTATTACCGAGTACATTGCATATTTCTGCTTACCCGTTGCACTTAAAACCTGTGTAATCGGTCCAAATATACTGGATATGAGAACGGGGATAAGAAGAATTATAAAAGGAGTTTCAGCGCCTATGAAGGTAGATTTGTAAAGATATGAAATCAGTTTTGGTGCAGAGATTATAGAAGCTGTAACAAGCGGAAAAGTAAGCAGGAAAGAATATTTGATGAGACTATGCTGAAGTCTGTAAAACCCTTCAAACTGCTTTCTTTCAAAAAACTTGGTTATTGATGCAAAGAAAGCAGAACCAACGGCAGCAGCCGGCAGTCCAAGCATACCGGCCATTATTAGCCCTACTCTGTAAAAACTCACTGATGAAATATTAGGAGAGACTGCTCCAAGAAACAACGCTATAACCGGCCCATAGGACAGTGAAATTATTGCCATAACGTACGAGAAATTTCTATAGCTGTAGAAATGAGTTAAATCTTCTTTTTCCGGCCTTGCTGACTTTGGAAAGCCCTTCATAGACCGGTATAAAAGGAAAAGACCTACGGTTGCGGTTACAAGATAGACCACATCATAAAATTTAATTGCACCTATCAAACCAAATCCCAAGTATATTACTACAAGCTGCATTACACGCAGAAAGTCGTATAATACGCCGGTAATAAAACTATTATTCATTTTCTGGAAACCTATAAATGAAGGTTCTGTGAAATTACCGGAAAGAGAGTAGAAAACAAGGCCGAAAGCAAGTATCTTTATGAGATAGCCTACTTCTGCTGAATGGTATATGGAGGCAATTACGCCAGAAAGAGAAAATAAAACTATGGAAGCAATAAGAGATGAAACTACTACAATAATAAAATAATGCTTAACTACCCACATCAGCCTGGAAGCAGAATTCTGTGCACGATATTTTGATATTGCATACTGCACTGCTGAATTTATACCCAAGCCGGCAATAGTTGAAGCAAAGCCCCAATAAAGAACGACTACTGTGTAATAACCGTAGTTTGTGGGCCCGAGAAACCTTACTAATAGAACACTGATAAGAAAGGAAACAAAAAACTTTGAGCCGGAACGGAGAAAACCATATACACTGTTTGAAGCCACTAATCCCTGCTCTTCTTCTATGTTTATTTCATCGCTATTGACAGGCTGTTCCATTTAAACGCACGTTATTTTATACTCGTATTATAATGCACTCAATTTATGTATTTAAATAATAATCAAGCAATAGTAATTAAATATGGTTTTACTATTGCAGGAAACAGGATTAAATGTGATAATATCAGCTGCCATTGTTATTGGCTACATTATAGGGATATCAACGCAGGAAGAGATAGAACGCATCGCAAAGAAAATGAAGGCAGAAAAGATATTTTCTTATCCTCTAATAATAGCAGAAATTATAATAGTATCTTTAGCATTGTACAGGTATAGCAGTTATTACATTGCAGTTTCCTCCATAGTAATGCTTTTCAACCTTTGCTTTTCTGCGCTTTACAACGCCGAAAAATCTGATTTGCAAAGAACATTAAGTTATATCATTACCTTTTTAGTTCCTTCTTTAATAATTGGAACTATAATAATTATACTATGAAGATAGGAATAATAGGAAGGACCAATGTAGGAAAAAGCACTCTCTTTAAAGCGCTGACCCTTGAAGAGGTGGAGATAGAAGATAGGCCCTTTACGACTATAGAACCAAATAAAGGGGTCGGATATGTTACTGTGGAATGTCCAGAGAAGTACTTCAATGTAAAATGCAATCCGCACAATGCACCATGTATTGATGGTACAAGATTTGTACCGATTAATATAATAGACGTTGCCGGCCTGGTGGAAGGCGCAAGCGAAGGAAAGGGTCTTGGCAATAAATTCCTAAGCGATATAATGGAAGCAGATGCAATAATAGAAGTAATAGACATATCCGGCAACACTGACAGCAGCGGCAATAAAACAAAGGATTTTGATCCAGCAATAGACATAGAGATGGTTGACAATGAAATAAAGAAATGGATAGCCTCAATAATATCAAGATCCAGATATGTAGGAAAAGAAGATATTGCAGACATAATATTCAAAAATGTATCCGGAATAAACATAAAGTATTCAACAGTAAAAGAAGTAGTAAAGGAGCTTAACGTAAAGGAGATAAATGAGGATACTGCTTTAAAGATGGCTTCTTTAATGATGAAAAAAGACAAACCTATGCTTATTCTGTGCAATAAAATGGATTCGGTTGAAGATCTGGAAGAAAGAATCAAAAAACTCAGGGAGAGATTTGATTATGATTTTATGGCCTGCTCTGCAGCTGCCGAGCTTACAATTAGGGAAGCAGAGAAAGGCGGATTCATACGCTTTAAAGACAACAAAATTGAGAGACTGAAGGAGTTAAGCAGCGATCAGGAAAAAGCTATAAATATAATAGACAGGATAATAAAAAAATACGGTGGAACCGGGGTAAGAGAGGCTTTAAACCGCCTTGTATTCGAATTAAAAGGTTATAAGGTAGTTTTCCCGGTGGAAGATGAAAAGAAGCTTACCGATGGATTTGGAAGAGTCCTTCCTGATGCTTATCTTGTTGAAAAGGATGCAACTCCCAAAGAAGTGGCTGCAATGATACATAGTGACATAGCTAAAAACTACAAAGGCGCTATAGACTGCAAGACTGGCCTGAAAGTAAAGAACGATTACCCTGTCAAAAACGGGCAAGTTCTAAAGATACTGGTATGAACAATACAAAAGTATTCCTTAAAGACGAAAAAACGTTTGAAAAGATAATAGAAGCTTCGGACCTTAAAAAAGACGACATAGTAATAGAGATAGGCAGTGGCGACGGAAGACTGACAAAACGGATAGCTCCCTATGTAAAAAAAGTATATGCTATAGAGATAGACACAAATCTTTTTGATTCCGCAAGAACAATGCTTGAAGACCTTAAAAATGTAGAATTCATAAACGGGGATGCATTAGAAATGGAATTCCCGAATGATGCAAACAAGATAATATCAAACTTGCCATATGCAATCTCCTCGCCAATAACAGAAAAAATAATATATTTCCTGAACGGCAAAAAAGATTCTTTGGCAGTATTAATGTACCAGCTAGAATTCGGCGAAAGGATGCTCGCATTCCCGGGGATAAGGGATTATTCCATGATATCTGTTTTCACGCAGTATACCTGTAACATAGAACTTGTTTCCAGAGTAAGCAAAAATGCATTCAGGCCAAGACCTGCAGTCGAATCAATAATACTGAGGATAAAACCCAAAAACATACAGATAAATGAGGATTTTCTGGCTTTTGCAAGGCTTCTTTTCCAGCACAAAAAGAAAAACCTATACTCTGCTATAATGGATAGCAGAGGGAAGCTGAATGCAAAATCAAAAGAAGAGATTAGGAATAAACTACAGGAATATAAGGAAAAGGACAGATTAAAGCAAAAAGTCTTCTACATGGATATAGATGAGCTAGAAGATATATACGATGAGATGCTAAGGATAGGGATATGCAAAAAGAGGTAAAGGTAATTAAAAGAGGCAACCCCTCGGTTAAAATATACAGGAAGAAAAAAGCCTGGGAGTTCATACCTTTTAAATCAAATCTTGGCTATAACCAGAACAAACAAAAAAGGTTCAAAAACTTCGCATCAAGATTTTCTTTGAGAGAGGTAGAAGACATACTTCTGGCATGGCTGGCATTAAGCTTCGCGTTCGCAGTTGTTCTTTATCCATTAAATAGTTCGGGCTTTTTGCTGTACTTTCTGGCTTCTTTCATAGTTCTTGGAGCTGCTTTCATAATGCATGAATTAATGCATAAGTTTGTTGCTCAAAGCTATGGCTATGAAGCACAGTTCAGGATGTTCCCATTCTTTTTGATATTGGCAGTGGTAATGGCACTGCTTATTGGATTTGTATTTGCATTGCCTGGTGCAACAATATTTGAACCGGATCCCAGAGAACCGTACATGGACCCAAAGGGATTTACTGAAAGATATGGAAAAATATCGCTTGCCGGACCTTTGATTGACATAGCATTTGGATTTATATTCCTGGCTTTATTTTTGCTTATCTATGTATTTGTAGGCTCTCATGTAACTAACTTGCTAACGGCTTTCGGCTATATAGTAACAGGCTTGGGAACATTCATAAGCTTCTATCTGGCTGCATTCAATATGTTACCGCTTGGATCGGCATCATTTATAGGATTGGATGGCTACAAAGTATGGAGATGGAACAAGATTTACTGGGCGATTTTCTTTGTAATCCCAGTAGCGATGACTGCTCTTATATACCTGGGTTATATACCGGTTCTTTCTGTCATAGGCTTATAATCACTGGGGCAGTTATTTAAATGAACAGGTTTAATAATAACTATGGCGGAAAAAACAAAAATAATAACTGCTTTTCAAACCGCAGGCTATATATCAATACTGGCTGCTAGATTCCTTGAAGAGAAGGGGATTGTAAAAGACGTTGGCGGAATAGACGTTGATGAGCTTGCACAATTTGCCATAGTCAAGGACGGAGAACTTCTTTCTCCAATAAGGATTCTGGAAGGAAAAGACTTTACAATTATAGCATCACAGATACCCTTACCTTTAAAAGCAATAAATGAACTCGCAGATAAAATAATGCAGATTTACAGGGAAAAGAAAGCTGATAAAATAATAGCATTGGATGGGCTTGCGGTTGATGAGGCAAAGGACAAGAGCGATGTTTATTTTGCAAGCACTTACAATGAAAAGGAGATAAAAAACTGTAAGAAGTTACCTGAAGGAGCAATGATGGGCTTTAACTCCTACTTTGCGCATAAAGCAAGAAAGATGAAAATACCCTTCATAGTATTAATGGCTGAAACTCATGCCGAGATACCTGATGGTATAGCAGCTGCAGCCCTTATCTCCGTACTGGAAGGCATTCTTGACATACATGTAGACACCTCTGAACTTATATCGGAGTACAAGAAAACACTTGGGCAGATAAATAACCTATTAAAAAGAGTAAGTCAGGCACCGAAAAGCCAAGAAGAACAGAACATGTACGTTTAAGTCTGATTGTATTCTTTTGCTTTTTCTTCCAGAAACCTCGAAACGTTACCGTCCATAAATGAGGTTGAATAAGCAGTTATATCGGCCATTTGTACCCATTTGTAGCTTTGGAAAAAAGATAGAACTTCCGGCTCTCCGTTTACGTGCTCCATGACATAAAGGAAATACAGCAATTTTGGATTTTCACTTGGGTAATACTTGAATACTTTTCCAGTAAGATTAACGGTTATGTTGAATTTCTCCATAAGCGAAAGAATCTCCCTTCTCGGGCTTTTTTCTTCATCCAGATCCAGAAAGGGAAAGACCCATGTTGCTCTTGGCATGTACTTATCCTGCTCCTTTAATTTTACCATCAATACTTTGTTTCCCCTTATTACCAATGCAGATACTCTTTTTGCCATATGATTATTAACCTTTTTTACATTTTAAACGCTTTTTTATATAGAGTTAGATATAATATTATTAAAATATATGGACAAAGGGTATTACGCCGTGTTGATAGTCATTTTGGCATTAATAATAGGTGCAGCCATATTCTATACCAACCCCTATGAGAATCACAGACAGATTGCAATAGGAATATGCGAATTGGAATGCCACAACATAATAACCAATTCTACAATAACAAGCAACACGTGTATAAAGGAGAATGCAAGTTTCGGCTATTCATGTGCAGCAGTAAACTCAACTTCTTCCGCAGTATGCTCAAATACAAACGAGATAAATTTGAATTACAACTGCGTTCTTCAGAATGTGAAGTAGTTACTTAACAAGCTGATCCAATGCATGAAGTTTCTTGTTTAGGAAGTCTATCCTGCTTTGCTTGTCTTCCAGTATCTTACCAGATTCAATGTGCGTAAGTACTCCGCCATCATTCTTGCATCTGAAGTCGTTTTGAAGAGCCTCATTTACATCATATCTTCTGTTGCAGATATCGCAGACATAAAAGTCTTCCGCCTTATTCAATTCTATTGATTTTTTAGTCTGCTTTATCTCTTCTTCATACATCTCCTTTATTATGAATACTAGTTTTTCCGGATTAGCCTTCCAAAAATAGGTATACCATGCTTTGTTGTTCTTTCTCACCTTTCTATAGGAAACGAGGTTTTTATTGTAAAGCCTGTACAGGAATTTTCTTATTGCATTTGCCTTTTCAAACTTAAGCTTTTTTGCAAGCATATTCTCTTCCATTTCTCCCTTAGAAATAAGAAATTCAAAGACTTCAAGGCCTTTTTCTCCAGCAACGTCAATAACGTATTTTCTTGCTTCTTCCAGTTTCAAAAGTTTATTAGTATCAATTACTATCTTTTTTTCGTGTTTTACTGCTGCCTTTTTTGCCTTTTTTATCTTGGCTTTGGGCTTAACTTTTTTAACCTTATTCTTCACTTTTTTTGTAGCCATTTTTATATATAGTAAATCGAAGATTTAACCTTTTCCATTTAAGACGCATATTAAAACAATCAGCGGTTCCTTAGAATTTATTTTAACTACTTATAGTTGAATTCGGAGGCAAATTTGTAATCGTTGCCTGACCAGTCGGGGGCGGATTAATTGCTGATAAATTGCTTTCGAGAGCGGCGGAATTATTTATTTTGTATACTATAGAGATAGGAAGGCCATTCTTAGCTGATAAACAGTCGAAGAAAGATAAACTTGAAGCAGAATTAATCTTTGGAGTAAGCTCTTCAGAATAGCAATTTTCACCAAGATAGGTCTTTATGCCAAGGAACTTTACAGTCGCATTAGCAAGACTAGTTACAAAAGCACTATAATTAGAGGTAGGCGATACTACGAGTATCGGAACTGCAGTAAAGCTAGCCGCTATATCAAATGATGTTGCTCCATCTGCAGAAGAGATATTACAGAGTGCTGGTTCCGAATTCGCAGATACTAACGAAGCTGCGACCGTACTATTTATTGGTGAATCATTAATTATAATCTCCTTATTACACAAAATGATTGAACTACCGTTGTAAATTAATGATGCCGTATGCGATATTGACAAAGAAAGATTAGGAAGTGCAGACAGACTGCTTTCATACTCAAATGAGCCCCTAAAAAGATTGTTATATTTAGCTATCCAAAAAGTACCATTAAACGTAGATAAATTAGAAGAACCATTTGAAGATGGATATGAAAAGTAAAAATTGTAAGACTGGTTGAAAGGAGCAGTTGTATTATACAGATTAGAAGAAACGGCAAACATTGATGCACCGCTACTTAGATTAGATAAAGGAGAAGGCGCACTAACGCTAGTTGATTTAAAGATATGTACTGCAGATACAACCACAACGAGTATAACGATAACAGCTATGACTATTATCGAAAGAAAGATAAACTTATTCATAGATAATTGTATAATTGTGAATATTAATAATTTTAATTTACTTTAGGCTGTAATATAATTAGACTGCAGACAGAATAAGCTAAATTATAATCATGTATTTTGCTAAGATTTATTTCAAAAATGCAAATATTATTGAGCCTATGGGGCTCAAAAGAATCAAAAGCAGGATAAAAAGAAATGCGACTGTATTTAGAATCGACAGTGCTCTCTTCTCGTTTTTAACAACGTAACCTAAAGCATCAAAGAATATCTTACCGCCGTCTACGAGATAAGACAAAGGAAGTATGTTGACTATTGCAAGGCTGAATGATATGACCCACAGCCACAGAAAAAGCCCGTCTATCCAATAAAGAGACTGTGAAGGAAAAGAATTATTTGGAAACGCCGTGACGGAGATTGGTTCTATTATAAATGCCGGCGGTTTTGCAAGCGAGAAAAAGCCGCCTACACCAATGTAACTATGGTATGTATTATTTATTGACGAATTATAGGTCGTTTTCATAGAATAAACCTTTCCGTTGGTTAACGTAAAATTAACGTACTGGCCCGGCTTGACATTTAAATCGGATAAGGCCTGCTGCTCTGAATAGAATTGATGACCGTTTATCTCCGAAACGGTAGAATTTACAGGTAAAGAGACAATGCTTGCTGGGCTGTTATTTACAACTGTTGAAACATCAAGGTAATATGGAGAATATGAAACTAAATTTGCCGAAACCATAAAATGGGAAAGCAGAAGATACGCCCCTAAAAATATAAAGCCTAAAACCACATTTGTAAAAGCGCCTGCAGCAAATATCCTCAAACGGTCAATCCTCTTCGCTTTTACTACCTTCTTTTCATCTGGTTCTACAAAAGCCAGAGGAAGAACTCCAAACAAAAAGCCGAAACCAGTGGATTTTATTTTTATGTTTTTTGAAAGGGCAACAACGCCATGTGAAGCTTCATGCAAAGCAGCCAGCACAATTACTGCTATAAGTATGTAAAGTATTGGTACGCCTATTAAGACAGGGATTCCTCCAACTGAAACTGAAACAGGAAACAACGGTGCTACGGCTGGAAAAGTTGTCGTTGGGCTTGTTATCATAAGGTAAAGGTAAGGCAGGAAAAGGTAAAGCACAAAGCCTATGCCTGCAATAGCAACAAACACTCCTATCGTTGAATAGATATTTACTAAACGTTTAAATCTTGCCAGCCTCTTCATTATTTTCAGCCCTATCTTTGTTTTGTAAAGAAACACTATTTTCCCTTCTACGTCAAACCTTTTTCTCTCTATAATTACAAATAATCCGAATATTACAAGTATTATAATTGTTAAAAGTAAATTATCTCCATTCGCTAAGAGTACACTTAAAACTGACATTATAATATTTACACCTTTAACTTTCTTAACTCTTTATGCTTGGGCCTCAATGCTGAAGAACCGCAGTTCCTGCACCTTACTTCATTTCTTCTAAGAACCTTCTGGCTGGAAACACGTATCTTAGCATTGCAGTTTCTGCATACGTATACGTTATAGAAAAGCCTGCTATCAGCAACTGGATTAGATCTCTCTGCCATAATCTTATAGGTTTCTATTTACTTATATATAAAGTTTTATTTATCACATAATTAATATAGTTAATGAAAATTGATGTTATAAGAACAGATTCAAAAGCGGTGATAGAAAAACTAAAGGGCTTAGGCTTTGACAGAATATTCCTGCTAAAAGAGCAGAGTATAAAAGATATTACAAGCGATGGAAACAATGAATTCAAAGCTTATTCGGGAAAGGATTACAATTTCGTTATCAGAAAAGGAAAAGCAGATTTTGTATATGATTTAGAGTTAAACAATTTTCTTCTTAATAAAGGACTGTGCAACAAACTAAAGGAAAACAAAATAACAGTTATATTCAGCTTCTCCGCGCTTGAAAAAAGTGAAAACATGTTTAAGGTTTATAAGAACTTACTGATAAACGGAAAACTATGCAATGATTATGGGGTGAACTGTCTGTATTCCTCAGGATCTGAAAACATAAATGATGTAAAGTCTTTTTTCCAGCTTTGCGCCTTTGCCGAAGAATTTGGTTATAACTACAAAAATATGATTAAAAGTATAAGATCGATAGCAGAACTAACCCAATAGATATACTGAAAAACTGGAAAAGTATCATTAGAATATCAATTTATGCTGTTGTAATCCTATTATCTGCATACCTAGTTATATTAGGAAAAGTTAAATTGGATCCAATCTATAAAGGGCATCTGTGCTTTTAGTCGCAATAACTTTTTTAGTATCCCTTGTTATGACAAATGATGCTTCTCTTCTGATACTTATACCAATAACCGTTGAGATGGGGATGATATCAAGGAAAAACCTTTTGAATACCGTAATAATGCAGATTATCGCTGCGAACGTAGGATCAATGCTTGCTCCTTTTGGCAATCCACAGAACATAATAATATTTTTACGTTACCATAGACTGCTCTACATTTTATCACTGGGATATTACCTGCATTTGCAGTATCAACCCTTCTTCTTTTTACATTTACATTCTTTTTTATAAAATACGGAAAATTAAAAACAAATTATAAAACAAAGAAACCGCATATGCTGCTTTTTTACTCTTCTTTATTGATATTCATACTTGATTCTTGCGATAACTGATAATATTTGGTAAGATAAAAACCAAAAGCCTTGAATTTACGATATAGATTTGGGGAAATCGGCTTCCAAGGAAGCTTTGCTAATTCCTTGAAATTTATATGAGAAGAGTTTCATTCAATACTTGAAACAAAATACATAAGATTAAAACTGTGCAGATGAAAGGTTTATTTTGTAAAATATTGTTATCTTATTCATGAGCACGAAAATACTTATAATAAATTATAAAGCATACAAAGAAGCTTTTACAAAAGGAATAGAAATCGCGAGGTGTTCTGGTGAAATTTCTAAAAGTTCTTCTGTTAATATTATAGTCTCACCCCCATTTACTCTCTTAAAAGACACAGTAAAATTGGCCAAAACCATAGCCCAGGGGGTTAATGAAGTAGAACCTGGCGCATTTACCGGCCATGTAACTTGGTTTGAGTTGAAGCAAGCAAAAGTGGCAGGTACTATTCTAAATCATTCTGAAAACAGGTACTGTGATAAAAGTGGAGGACTTGATTATTCTCGTCTAAAAACATCCATTGAAAAGTGTACAAATGCAGGCTTGGAGACTTATGTCTGTGTACAGAACCTGGACGAGGCAAAAGAAGTGTTGAAGATGAAACCTACAGGATTATTATATGAACCTCCAGAATTGATAGGCGGAGAAAGATCTGTCTCAAATTCGAAGCCTGAAATAGTTAAGGAATTCTGTTCGCTTGTAAAAGGCAATTCCAATTCGCTTGCATTGGTAGGCGCAGGCATAAAAGGAAGAGAAGACGCTGAAAAAAGCGTTGAGCTTGGAAGTGATGGAGTTGGAGTTGCTTCTGGTATAATGAAGTCTAATAATTATAGATCAGTTATAGATGATTTAGTAAAAGGGTTAAATAAGTAAGTTTATCTGTTTCATATAATTTTAAACCGTTGTAGAACGCAAATTTTCCTGCATAACTGCAAAGCAATGTCTGCATGAAGTAAATGCTATCATTAAATGCCTTCTTCATTTGATTCGTTTTATAGGAGCATTGATTCTGTATTACAGCTAAAATAAATAGACAAAAAAATTTTGCTATTTGTTAAGTTACTTTTTATCTTTAGAGATTAGTGCCATTTATCTGAAATATCATTTTGCCGAAGAGAGAGTGGTGGGATAATAGTATTTGCTAAAAAGTGTACGGTCAGTTACTCTTGCAGGGATTGGACAGAGAAGTGTACGCTTTCACTACATTCCTACGACATGATAGGCGGACAATTTAAGTTTTTCAAATTTTGTATACGCGCGTCGTCGATGGATGTGCATTTCAACATATGACACAACAAAGCTTATAAACAAACATTCGTTCTATTCTGCATGGGCTGT
>JAMCSP010000009.1 GCA_023378865.1 Candidatus Parvarchaeota archaeon
GCTGCAGTTGTAACTGAATAATTCAGTGAACCACTTGCAGTGAATGGCACTCCTGCACTCGAACAACTTGCAGCGAAAAGAACAGTAAAGGAGCTACCAGACGATACTGTCACAGTACTAAAACTCGTATCCGATACTGGAAAATTATTAGAAGTAAATCCAGAAGGCGAGCTTAAAGTCATACTTTGTAGGGTTGCTGCAGTTGCTCCATCCGGTAATCCTCCCACTGATAAGGATATTACCGTCTTTGTAGAGTTGCAAATTGCTGCACTTACTGCGAATGGGCTGAACCCACTGCTGCTTGCGGTTACGCTTGCTCTAGGGTTGAAAATACCCATAGAGTACAGGATTACAGCTACGATAACTATGATCAGTATTGCCCAACCATAAGTCATCATATATTCCAATGCTGACTGTCCTTTTACCATGATTATATTAAGATAAGAAGGTATTTAAACCTTATCAATTGAACCTTATCAATAAAATCTTACCGCTTACATGAAAATAACTTTTATAATAGTATACATTAAAATTAAAAAGTTTTGATTTTGGATTAGATAGAGTCTAAGATAGATATTCCTATCCCGCTAGGTTCTGAACCTGCCGTTATAGTAGTGATTAGAGAATTTGAAGATAGATTTATAACAGACACTGAATCCGAGGCATAATTTACAACATAAGCTAGCTTTCCATTTGAAGTTATCGCGATTGCTACCGGCTCGTTTCCAACATTTATGTCTGCTATGCGTTTGTTTGAAGATATGTTTATAGCATATACTGAATCTGAGGCATAATTTACAACATAAGCTAGCTTTCCATTTGGAGTTATTGCTATGCTATATGGAAAGTCAAATCCATTCAAAGTATCAACTATTGAATTTGATGAAAGGTTAATCACAGAAACCTGATTTGACCCCTCATCTGCAACGTAAGCTAGCTTTCCATTTGGAGTTATTGCTATACTATAAGGCGAATAAAACCCGCTTATATTATAAATTATTGAATTTGATGAAAGGTTAATCACAGAAACCTGATTTGACCCCTCATCTGCAACGTAAGCTAGCTTTCCATTTGGAGTTATTGCTATTCCATAAGGGGCTGACACTCCATTTATATTTGTTACAATGGAATTAGAGGAAGTGTTTATAACCGCTAAGCTAGTCGCTCCAAGTCCCCCGACATATGCAAATTTGCCATCTTGAGAGATAGCTATAGACCTAGGAAAATCCAAATTACTTATAACTCCAACCTCCTTATTAGAGGAAGTATTCACTATGTATAATTCATCTTTTACTTCATCTGTTATATAAACTAGTTTACCATTGGGGAGTACAGCCGCACTGATTGGACCGGATGGTGTGGATATCGAACCTTGAACTGAGTTATCTGTTGTATTTATAACCGAAACGTTATCAGAGTTATAATTTACTACATAGGCAAGCGTACAACCTGAAGAGGTTAGAAATGAAACCGAAACATTTGTTCCGCCGTAAGCTTGTCCCCCTGAAATATTCCTAAGATAATAACTTCTCAAACCACAGTAACCCTGCTGGCTGTAAAACAATTGATTCGGTATCTTATAAGAGAAAATATCAGGAGATGATTCTTTGAATGTTATAGTATTGTTGGTTGAAGATTCAGTTACTCCATTGTAAGTAACATTCCAGAATGCACCATTAGGAAGATTATAAGCTGTAAACCGGGTTGTGCATACTACTCCTGGAGAAGTATAGGATACTGAAATGTCTGAACCGGCTTTTACAGTTCCATTTTGCGGTGAAGGACTATAAGTAGCAGGTGTACAACCAGGTACAGTAGATGATGAAGTTGATATATTATAGGAATAATTGCCTGATAAATCCTGGAAAGTTATATAATGTGTAGTTGAATAATTTGTCACACCATTATAAGTTACTGACCAGTTAGTTCCTTTCGGTAAACCCGTTTCATTGAAAGTAGTAGTGAATTCCTTGCATTTTATAGAAGAGCTATATGTTATAGAAATGGATGAGCCAGTTATTGCAGTCCCATTCTTGGGAGAAGGTGTATAGGTTGTATTGCAAAGCGAACCTACTATAAACACAGAACTTACAGAGAATGGATAGCTGCCGTTTAAATCCAAATATGAAATGGCTGTTGAATTGGTGGATTTATTCAGGCCGTTGTAAGCCATTTCCCAGGTTGTATTTACAGGCAGACCTGTTTCAGTGAATTTTGTAATACATGTCTCTGAAGATATTGAAAAAGAGATAGGAACTGTTGAATTAGTCTTAGCAGTTCCGCTGCCTGGAGAAGGTTTATAGGTAATGTTGCAAACAGAGGTGCTTGAATGGGCTAAACCAACTGAAAAAGAGTAACTGCCATTTAGTTCGTAGAATGAGATAGTTGAAAAATCAGAAGACTTTAGCTGATTATCATAAGTAACAGACCAGTTTGTATTTGAGGGTAAGCCTGTTTCGCTGAACTTTGTAGGGCACACTTCTGAATACAATGAAAAAGAGATAGGAACTGTTGAATTAGTCTTTGCTGTTCCGCTGCCTGGAGAGGGAGAATAAGTCAGAGAGCAACTAGACAATAAAACAAGCGTGTTCGGAATGCTGTAAGCATGAATACCTACTGGAACTAGAAAACGTATCAAAGTAGAGTATGAATCGTTTATTATACCATCATACTTTACTGCCCAATTTGCTCCTTTCGGCAAACCGGTTTCTGTAAAGTTTTCTGGACAGTATAAAGTAGAATTATATGATATATTCAAAGAAATTCCTGCTTCCAGCATGCCTGTTTTTGGATTAGGATTATAAACAGTTTTACAGCCAGCTGTTTCATTGTATGGTGATGAAACTATGAAAGAATAATTGCCCTTCAATGTTGAAATATTTATATGTGAGGTATTTGAAAAGTTTACTACCCCATCATAGGTTACTGACCATTTCGTTCCTTTCGGTAAACCAGTTTCATTGAACACTGTAAGAGTGCTATTGCATGTCGATATTTCGCTGTAATTTATCAGCACTGATTGACCTGCTGTTATCGTACCATTTGATGGATTTGGTATATAGCCTATACATTTAGGATAAGGAATATCTATGGATGAAGCCACATAAAAGAATTTTCCTGGCTTTGTGAAAAACTTTAAGGAGGAGGAATTTGAGAAATTTATTGCCTTATTGAATGTAACAGACCAGTTCATTCCCTTTGGTAAACCCGTTTCATTGAACATTGTAAGGGTGTTGTTGCATACTGTTGTATTAGTGTAAATTATTTTTATTTCCTTGCCTGCGGTTATCGTACCATTCTGCGGAGAAGGCTCGTAAATATTGCATCTCGAGGTAGAATTAAGTATAACCGATACATTATACCTGTAACTGCCTGATTTTGGCCTGAAAATTATTGTATTTGTGCTTGAATAGTTTTTTGTCCCATTGAGGTAAACTAACCACGTTGCTCCAGAAGGCAAACCGGTTTCATTGAAGATTGTTTTGCAGCCAGCATTGACTCTTCCAAATGACAAGGTTAGTTTTGAACCTGCAGATATCTTCCCGCTGCTTTCCGATGGAATATAAACCAAACCACATGTTACTGTAGAATTTGGAGAGCTGACATTATATGAGTAACTGCCAGAACCTGTTGAAAAAGTAATTGAATTGGCAGTTGAAAATTTTGTTATCCCATCGTAAGTAACTGACCAGTTTGTATTTGCAGGCAAGCCAGTTTCAGTAAACACAGTATACCGGGAGGAACTAACCGTAAAAGATATCACATGCGTTGAGGATAAAACGACTACAGTTGTTATAACTACTGCAACAGCAGCTATAGCAATATAAAGAATAAGGCGCTTTGTATTTCTTTGCGGATTTAACTCGAATTGGTTGTCATTGCCGGCTGAAAATGGCCACTTTAGCATGTTTTACCTCTTCTGAAAACTAACTGATTTTTTAAGTAACATAATAATCTATAACTTGGCGGAATTTAAACATTTGATATATTATTTTTAAAGGCATTTTATGATTTTGAATCAGCCTATCGAAAAAGGCAAATCTACGTAAATTCTTGGATTACTAACGCTTTCTGCAACATAATTATAAATACCGGCAGGCAATGCTATTGACTTTGTATTTGCAAAGTATGTAAACGGTGAATTCTCCTGTGCTAAAGTAACTGTAGTGCCGTTTGAATAATCTAGTGATAAATTAACCTTCCCTGTAAACCCTCCTACAAAGATGTAATCCGGCAGGTTATCCGAGTAGTTTGCATATTCGTATGCTAATGCAGTATAACTAAAATTTGTATATAATGCAAGATTTGACAGACTAAAAGACTCGTTTTCAGTAAGCATGGTATTTGCACCGCATGAAGTTAAATCCTGACCTGCAAGCAATTTTCCACCGTAAAGGGAGCTTTCATAGATTATTATTATTCCATTGGATACGTTTATTGTGTAGTTTTCAAGTTTAGTAAATGTAAGCAATGGAAGATACTGAATTGTTTGCAGGTTATTAGAGATAGCCATTGAATTTATCGAATCGGCTATTTCGTAGCATATTCCGTTCATGTCAGAAACAGTGGGATTACCAGCAGAGATATGGGTAAAGAAAACCGCTATAAATGCTATCAAAATCAGAACGAAGGCAACATCAATTACAAACTCGAAGGAAAACTGTCCTTTCATATTTAGATTAAAAGCAGAGGATATTTATACTATTTCCTGTCTAATTTAAACGTGGGGGAGAAAAGGCTTGAGGAATTGTTAATAGAGAACACAATAGACAATAATCCTTCTATTCTGCATAAACTTATGCAGGTCTCCACTTTTTCTTACATAGAAAAAAGGAGGGAAATAGATTATGCAGACGCAGAATATCCTCTTAAAGTCTATAGGAAAAAGATGAATTATTCGCTTAAAGAAGAAGACAAGGAAAAACTAAAAACAGATAAATGGAACGCAGACCTTATCCTTCTTTACAATGACTATGGAAAAAGAATCTGCGAGATCGTTGAGATAGAGACTATAAAAGCAGATGAGCTGCTGCACCACAGAAAAAAGAACATAATAAAGAAGATAAACACGATTGAAAGAGCTTACAATGCCATAGAATTAAATGATATACTAAAGGATGTAGATGAAGTAAGATTTTCGCTTTCTTTGAATGCAGCTCACTTGACAGAAAATGAAAGATACAGGGTAGCAAAGAGCATTGGCAGCAAAATAATCCAGGAAAGAAACAGAGAATATAAAGACGAGAAAATAAGCTTATACAAAATTTACATGCTGAAGGATAATATCTGGGATTACTGCACTAACGATGAAGACAAGGAGTTTCTTATGAATTACAATCTGGCAATGAGAAAGAACAGCTGGAAAAATCCCCTAAAAAGAGTAATGTCAGAACTTTATTACAATTTGAAGGATAATGCAAAGGTAAAATCACTTTATGAAAGGCATTATTTCAAGAAGTAGGGACAAAAAGCCTTTAAAAGCCCAAATACATTAAGAATTAATAAAATCAGAGGCTATGGATTCTTTATGGGCATACGAAACAAGGTAAGCAAAACTATAGACAATGTAGTTGATTATTATCTAAGAAACTACAGGAAGATGATATTTATACCCATAATATTCGTTATATTCTTTGCTTCGTTTATAGGTTATTACTACCATGTTCATGGAGAAATTGTCAACGAGGGAATATCACTGGCAGGAGGAACCAACATAATAATAAGTACAAATCAGAGCGTTTCTCCGACATTAATAGCAAGCTCACTTGGCACGGATTTAAAGCAGGCCGTTACAGTCAGTGTTGTAAAAGCCCCGTTTACCAATACCATAACAGGTTACTCCATAACTGTTGGAAAGAACGTCAATACTACTTTGTTGGAAAGCAGCCTGTCAAAAATACTTAAAATACCTGTAAACGGCAAAGATTCAAGCATAGATTATGTAAGTGCAACTCTGGCCCAAAGCTCCCTCTACAGTTCTTTCATTCTTTTAGGCATAGCTTTTATCCTTGTAGCGGCCGTTTCCCTGTTCTACTTCAGAAGCGTATGGCAGGCGTTTTCAAACGTAATAAGTATAATAAGTGATATAATAAACATAGTAGGAGTTCTTGACATAATCGGATTCAGCTTTTCAACTGCATCAATAGCAGGAATACTGATGATAATGGGTTATTCGGCTGACAGAAACATAATCTTAGCTACAAACATACTAAAGAGGGAGGAAGCAAGTATGCGTTATCGTTTAACAAGAACCATAAAAACATCACTTACAATGGATGCAGCTGCTTTGGTAACATTCCTTATACTTTTCCTGGGAACAACAAATTCGACTCTGCACGAGATAGCTATAATTCTTATAATAGGAGTAATATTCGATGATTTCACAGTATGGATACTAAATGGTTCTACGCAGCTTTATGGATTAAAATATAAGGAGGTAGAAAAGCAGCCTGCTAAAGCATAATATGGCAAAATCAATATTTTATGATTGGAGAATAATACTGATGATTGTTTTGGTGGCTGTATCTTTCTTGGCCATACAACCAAACATTACAAACGTAAATGGGGCACAGGTTGTTTACATGCCGGTAAATTCTTACATAGGAAATTTAAGTTCGAGAGGAGTTATAGGCCTGCAGACTGGGTCAATAATAACGGCTGTAGACGGCATACCTGTTCACAACGTACAGCAGTTTTACAGCCAGCTTAATAAATCTGCAATAGTGAACACTTCCTTGAGCATTACATATGAAAATGAGCTCTTTCCATATTTATTCAAAAGCAACACGACAAAGATATTCGTAGAGACAGGAGCTGTATTTAATTCGTCAACTATACAAACACAGAACGTTCCATACACCCACTTAAATTATGGATTGGATATAATAGGCGGAACGCAGATAGAGGTAGTGCCGAACTCTACAAACTACAATTCTTCTATACTATCTGAATTAGAAACAACTCTTTCGAAAAGGCTTGATGTATACGGAATAAGCGGTACGACAGTTAGCACTGTACAGGCGCTTTCAGGAAAGTCATTCATAATGGTCAGCATGCCTAACGTAGGGGAAAGCCAGGCTTTGTCATTGATCCAGAATCAGGGTAAATTCTATGCCACTATAGGAAACTTTACAGTATTCAACAGTAGCAATGCAAGCGAAAGCATATTGGATGTATGCCTTTCTTCAGGCTGTCCATTTGGAGTTTATCAGACTCCTAGCGCATCTAACGGCTATCAGTTCCAGTTCGGAATACAGCTTGCCGCTGGTGCAGCCAAGAATTTTGAACTGGCAGTGAAATCACTTACTCCTTCTACTACAAATCCAGGATATTTCAATAAAAGGATACATCTATACTTAAACGGAGTACAGCAGGGACAGCCTCTTTTGATCTCTGAAAACATACTTACTAACTTTAACGGTGCAATAACAATAGAAGGCGGAGGAGTTGACCAGCAGCAGGCCACATCTGATATGAAAACGCTTCAGGCGGTAATGCAGTCGGGCAGCCTTCCTGTTCCTTTAAAGATAATATCTATAAGCTCGGTTTCGCCGACGGCGGGCAGCCAGTTTATAAGCCAGATATATATTTTATTGCTGATAGCATTTTTGCTTGTAAGCATAGTAATATTCCTGAGATACAGGGATTACAAGATTTCTTCATTGATACTTCTTACAAGCGTTACGGAGATATTTATAGTAATAGGTGTAGCAGCAGCAATACACTGGACACTGGATATACCAAGTATGGCCGGTATAATTGCCAGCATAGGAATATCCGTTGATGACCAGATAATAATAACAGATGAAATGAGAAGAGGATCTTCGCAGCTTGAATATGCAGTTACAAAGAAAAGAATAAGCAGGGCATTCTTTATAATATTCGTTTCCTTCTTTTCATTTGCGGCAATAATGTTCCCGCTGTTATTTTCGACTGCAAGCCTGTTTGCCGGGTTTGCACTTACCACAATACTGGCTTCTTTGATAGGTTTGCTTGTTACAAGGCCTGCATATGCAAGGATCATAGGAAAAATTGAGGGATAAAATGGAAGAATTTAGACTTGATCCGGTAGATTTCACTTTTGACCTGATAAGCAATGAAAAAACAGGCTGCAGGGAATGCCTTCCTGCGGAAAATGCAATAAAGTCTATAGAATTCAAAAAAGGGTACATAAGAATATATGAAATGAAGGACAGAGTACAGCCTTCCAGATACCAGCTTGACGGAAAGTTCTTCAAACGGTCAAATGCCCACGGGTATGAGGAATTGATTGTAGAGAATGAAAAGCATTCTCCAAGTTTTGCAGATTATTCCGCTGATGACATTGAAAAGCTGCTCCTGATTATAAGTGAAAGGCTTAATGAACTTAAGGCTTACGAAATAGGAAAAAATATATCAGTGAGCAGGTATGTAAACGGGCATGATTACTGGGATTTGGTAATTCTTCCAATACCGATGCAAAATGTACAGAAATGCCACATATGCGAAAGCCTGAACTATGTGGGAAACAGGGAAGTTTACAAAACAGAGAACATAACCGTGTATGTGCCGTTTTCTCCAAAAAAGAACGAGCTCCTTAGGATAACGACTATAAAGCACACTGCAATCGAGGAATTAGACAGCGTTATAGCTTTTGATATTGCTAATCTAATGATAAAAATCATGGGAAAACTCACTAAAGAAATAACCTTTGATATAAAGCAATCCGGTGCAGACCACTTCGAAATAGAAGTAATTGCAGGAGAAAGCGATCCTATAGATGCGCTCGGCATAACCAGAATAAATTATTTCCCGGAAGAGAGCGCAAAGAAAATAGACGAAAAAATAAATGATGGAAAATGATGCAATCATTAAAGTATTACTGGTAACGGTGATATTGCTTGCTGCGTTTACTTCAATACTTTACGTTTATCCGTTTAAACCTGCAGCAATAAATCAACAAAATATAACTAATAGTATAAAACTTCAGGATTTTCTTTCTACTTACAACATAAATTTAAGCAGATTATCAGACAAAGACCTGTACTATTTTTACGGCGGATTAACCAACAATTCAATCATCTTCGGCTGTAACTATGAGATGGTGCCTTCCTTTCCAGATATACCTTTGAATTCTACCGTGCTACAGAAAGAATACAACAATATAGTAAAGGATATAACACTTGTTTCGATGTGCAGCGTGGAGAATTATACTAATTGCAGCAGTGCAGAAAAACAGCTTTATCAGTTTATAAATGAAAGCATGAATCCTTTAGAGATAAGACAATTGTTTAATCTTTCTTATTCCCAGGCAAAAAGTTATTATACAGAGATAGTCAATTCAGGACTTCAAAATTACTCTATTACTAATCCTCTAAAATATGATTTAAAGCTTTTTAATGAAAGCACAAACACCAGTGATATGATAAAAGCAATATTGGATATGAAACAGATGGCTGTTAATATAGTATTCAACGGAAACGGCAATATGCTGGATTATGGAAATGAAACGGGAATATACAGCCCTTTCCAATTTCAGGTTTACAGGCTAATAAATGCAAGCTCCTGCAGTTATTCCAAAATATTCAATTTAGTTGTTGATCCAAATTACTTTTCATCCAACAGCTATAATTATCTGTACAGAAACCTGGGAAATTACACAAACATATGCATAGTCAACAAAGAAAACAGCTGCAATTCCAGCGAAATGAAAAATTTAAACCTGTCATTCTATGCTAACTAAATCAAAGTACTACATTTACTCCGCCATAATCTTTGTATTAGTAATGCTGTCAATATTCTTTTTTTACCAAAACTACTCGCTAAACAGCTTATACTCCTTCCACAAAGCTGATTTAAACATGTCAGGGCTTTGTTCACCAGGCATGCCGTCCTTTGTCATTTACTATGCAGATAACTGCAGAACCTGTGCTTCTACAGTTAATTCATTTCAAAACGTGACCTCTCTTTTCGGGCTCTGGTCAAACAACACTTTTTACAGCGGCTATTTCTGTGCATGGAAATTCAACATATCGGCTTATAACAGCAATTTAACCAACAATTTACCGGATTCCGCCGTATCGCTTTTCAATCAAATAGGAGTTAACAGAGTACCTTTAATTGTATTCAACGGAAAATATTATAAAATAGGAGGATTTGCAGACAATGAAACTGCTTACAACGAGATATTAAATTACATATGCCTCTCTGTAAACAAATCATTGCCTCAATGCAGTTGAAAGATGGCAAGGAAAATAGATAAAGAATTAATGGAAGCAATACTTTCAGCACTGTCTGACGGGGAAAAAACCGGCTACGAAATATTCAAGGAAATAAAAAAGGAGGGCAGGAAAGCTTCCAGTAGATTAGTATATCATTACCTTTACCTTGCATTGAAGGAAGGCAAGGTTTCAGTAGAAACAAAGAACGAACTGGGAAATTTCAGCTGGGGAAACACTGTTAACAAGAAATATTACCGGCTCAGATAATTCCCAGTTTTATTCCTGCCTTCACAAGGGATATCATCCCGCCGGGCCTTCTTTCCTCTATCTCAGTTAAAAATTTCAGCACGGATTCATCTTTTCCGTTTCTGTTTATTTTCTCTACATCTTTATTCTTAAGCCTAAAAAAGCTTATTATCTCATTTTCTGATACGTTAAACAGCGGGCTGAAGCCATCTTTTTGCTCTATTTTTTTATCCGGCGAATCATGAAAAAGGAAGAACTTCATTACAGAGATAGCAAAGTCCTCCAAAGTATAGGAATAAAGTTTTTCTCCATGGCTGCTTTCCATATCCTTAAACAGGAATTTCAAGAACTCCTTTCCGCATTTATTTTCGTCCCCAAAAACAAAACTTTTATTTCTTGTTTTATGGGAGCTCATGTTAGACCTTACTCTTTTTATCACCATTCTCTCAAAATGTTTTTTACACATGTCTTGCTTCAGATAAGCAGAATAAAAAACTGCCTTTCTCCCGCATATTGCACAGGTTTTATCCGAATCCATAAATATTAATTAGTCTATCTTGTACTATTAATATGCCAGCTAAGATTATAGTGGTCATGAGCCCCAAAGGAGGGGTTGGAAAAACAACGACAGCTGTAAATATCGCTACTGCAATCTCAAACTTAAACAAAAAGACGCTGCTTATAGACGCAAATCTTGAAACTCCGCATGTTGCAGTTTACTATGGCTTTGTAGGCTTTAAATATTCTTTAGAAGATGTATTGAATGAAAAAGCAAAGATAGAGGAAGCGATATATACAGGGGATAACCCTAATTTTCATCTTCTGCCTTCCAGAGTCATAAAAAGCAGCCAGGACAAATCTGCATACAAGCTGATAAACATAAATATTTACCTGGAAAAACTAAGGGACAAATACGATTTTATAGTAATAGACTCAAAACCGTCCTATGACATAGAGTTTATAAAACTCATAAAGGAAGCAAAAAGCCTCATAATCTCCAATCCGGATATAACATCAATAATAGAGGCGAAAAAATTAAAGGAGGAACTGGATGAAGCCGGAATAAAAATAATGGGACTTGTTGTAAACAAAGTAAACAGCCGGGTAAAAGAGCAGATGACTGAGAAGGAGATAAAAGAAATGACAGGCATAAACAACATCTGGAAGATTAGGGAAGACCACGGAGTTTACAATGCATTGCGGCAGGGGATACCAATAGTCTTATCGTCTCAAAACAGCATCGCAGCAAAAGACATTACGAATATAGCCAGACAGATAATTAAAATATGACAGTCTACAGGATTGTGAAGTGCCCAAAATGCGGCAAATACAGGAAAACCTCATCAGTAAAAACAGTAAAATGCTTTTACTGCGGCAAGACATTTTCTGTAATGAACCATGTTGTAAGCAACGAAAATTATAAAAAAGAAATAAGCAAAAATGAAGTAGGATTCAAAACTTTTAAACCCTGATTTTATAGATCTCTGAAACTTTATCTCCCAGGTGATACACATATGTATCTCTATTCATGTTGTTCTCTTGGTATGGAAAATATCCTTTCTTTGGCTGCTTGCCTACATTGACCAGAAATGCTATTTTTGATTTTTGACCCGCATTATTTCTATATACTGATACAAAGTAAATGTCCTTTCCCTCTGCATCTTCATCATTGTTTATTTTTATAAATTTTCCATCTTCGAAAGAAAAAACATGCGATCTATACGTTGAACGGTCATACACTAAATTTTCTAGCAGCCTGGTATATGCAAATTCACTTTTAATATCATACATTTTTTCAAGTTTAGACCTTGTTTCTGTACTCAATTGGCTGTAAGGAGGTATAAAAACATTTAAATCAAATTCGTCTTCTTTCCTTCCAGTAAACTTCTGTCTTAGCACTCTTTTGCCCTGATAGCGGTATTTGGAGCCTTTTTCTGTATCAAATCCCATTATTTTTTCTAGACCCTCATTTTCCATTAATTTATACGAAGTTAACTAGTATTTATACTTTACTATTTAATAGTAAATATTTAATATGGTATTTAAACAGCGCATTAAATACTTTTATTATAAAGGCCGATTCTTAATATTATGCCTTGGTAGCTCAACGGCAGAGCATCTGCTTCGTAAGCAGGAGGTTGTGGGTTCGAAACCCACCCAAGGCTTTTACATTTTATTTAAATTCTTAGTGTTTTACAAAGAGGTAAACTTTTATTTAACAGGTTTTAAATGCGTGTCTGCATGTTTATAAAGCATACTTATATTTTAAAAATTCATAAAAAAGGATATGAAAGGACAGCAATCCCTTGAAATGATCATAATCTACAGCTTAGCAATAATAGTAATAGGATCAATATTTTACATAATATTTACTTTTTTCCCGAGTTTGACTGGAAGTACAACCCAGTCCAGCTATTCAGGATTTCCGGGTTTCAGGGTAGTACAGCAGGGTTACATTTCATCAAAATCCCTCTTCTATATAGAATTCCAGAATCTTTTAAATGAAAATGTGAATATAGACGGTATTTCAATGATAATATCCGGTACCAACTATACAAATTTTGTGTGTTCAAAAACGTATCTTCCTGCTTTGGAGTATACAGAATGCAATTTAACATCTGTATCGCTTGGAAGTTCATTCAACGGAAATGGCTTTATATATTATACTCCCAAGAATATTTCCTCTTCTCCTGTGATAGCCTCTAGCGGGAATATAATCAATTAACGATAGAGTTAGATATTTATACTTACAGATTTTAATTTATCCCTTATGGGATCATATAAATACATACATGCGAATGAGATGGCCTTGTACAAGAACGATGAAAGAAAGAAAGAGATTTTACAGGAGGTAAGAAATCAGCCGATACTGCAAAGGATAGAAAGGCCGACAAAACCTGCAAAAGCCAAGACAATAGGATACAAGGCAAAGCAAGGATACATAGTCGTAAGAGTCAGAGTAAGCAAAGGAGATTTCAGGAGACCAAGAGCGAACCATGCAAGAAGACCAAGTAAAAGCGGATTATACTATAAATTATCGGTAAGCAAGGAGGATATAGCGAGGAACAGAGCTCTGAAGGCGTACAAAAACATGGAAGTCATCGGTTCGTATTTCCTAATAGAAGACGGAAAGAACAAATGGTTTGAGATAGTGATGGCAAACAGTAAAAAACTGTGAATAAATCATCCGTTAAAACTGAATTAATGTTTTTGCAGAAAACTGCATAGGTTTTTCATATTGGCCTTTATAAAAACAATTTAAATTAATACGGGCTAAGAATCAAATGGATGTAGAACAGTTTCTTTTCTTTGAAGTGCTTGTTGGTATAGTCATAGCACTTACGATGTTTTTCCTTTTCTACAACAATTATTCATCAATTTTTCCCGTAGGCTGTGATTCTTCAACCGCTCTGCTGCAAAACCAGTTTACCAGCGCAGAATACGGATATGCAAACAGGATGGAAGGTACTCCATTATTCAGATGCTACGATGAGAATGCATGTTATAATGCTGCTACCGCACAGCAGACATGCATAAGGCATTGGTGCTATTATGACCTTTGGACAAACGGGCAGGGAAGCAACTCAGCAGTACAGAGCTGCATAGCAAACCCGCCTGCTAACATAACCAACACATGCAGCGTTGTTTCTCCAACAAATACTGCTGACCTGTTCAGCTGTTCTGAGAGCACCATAGTTGCAAACAACGCTACGGATATACAAAATTGTGCAATAAATGTTACGGCGTGTATACCTGGAGATGGGCCTTACTGCCCAGCATGTATAGGCCAATGATACATATGGATAAAAAAGGAAGCGTAGAATGGCGTCTTATATGGATAATACTTGTTATAATAACGGCCCTTGCAGTCATAGGATTAATAGTGATTCTCTTTTATGCTAGTTCCCACGGTAGCTCTCCATTTTCTTATTTTGGAAATCTTCTCGGAGGAGGGTCCTGAATGGAAGAGGGTATACTGCTCACAATAGTATTTGTCATATTCGTCATAATAGCCGGCATAATACTTGCAGTTGTTTCTTTTTCCATAATAACATCTTTCGGCACGCTAAGCTTTGGAATCAGCTGCTTTACTGCCTTTACACAGTATAAAATTGTGAACAGCTTTTTATCGCCATTCACCAGCGTAACCTCATTATTTGGCCTTTCAAATGTGGTTGTAAGCCCAACACAGTCCGCTCAGGTAGAGAAAGACTGTATTCAGACTGCAAACGTAAATCAAAAGTCGGCAGCTGATTTTGCTTCCTCATTTTACACTGAAGCGTCATCGTGCTTTAGCTTATTTTCAGGCGGAAACGCAGGCATAGGCTCGCAGATTATTTCTGCTAAAAATCTGGACCAGATATTCAACTGTTATAAAGGATCTTTGATAAGCCAAGACAACAATATAAATTATTCTTCTATAATAAGCTACATTGACAGCAATTATAACGGCAGCTATCCTCTGCAGATTGTTTTTATAACGAACGGAAGCAATGGCAACGCTGCGTATATAAAGCCATCAGACAAGCTATCAAATTCCACGTACACTGTAACATATTTTGGATACCCTTCAAATGGAATAAAAAACTGCGCTATAAGTTTTAGAGACCAGTGTGAGTATACCGCACAGTACCAGCAGCCTATAATCAATGACTTATCAGTATGCACCTATTCGAACGAAACAACAAATCAAAGCAGAGAAACTGTAAGCTCTCTTAGCAATGGCAACCCTTCCTTAAACGTAGTAAATGAAACCAGTGGCTGCGATTATTATGTGCCATTGTGTGGAAAGTTAAGCAACTATATGATTTACAGTCAAAGCAGAGTATTTGTGTGCATACCTAATCAATAAGTCAGTTATATCGAAAAATGATGGATATTAATTTATTGAATGAGAATACTACTTAACTAATGGCAGAGACACCTGGAGAGAGCTTTATATTCATAGTTTTGGCAGTAATATTCATAATAGTCATAGTTGCTATAGCAGGCTATCTTCTACTGGTCGGAGTCAGCCTTTCAAACAGCAGTATCTGTTACGTAAGCTCTGAATTTACCAACTTTTATTATAACGGCTTGTGTGTATCAAATTTTTTCTGCCTGAGCAGCACGCTTAAAGCAATTGGCATAGCACCGCCGCTTTTTGGTTGCACCACTACAACAGCAGGATACGGGCCAGGCTCACAACCATCACAGGTATTTTCAACAATAGCTACTGACCTGACAAGCTGCTGGAACCAGTATGGAGCCAACCAGGGATTAACTGTATTTACCAGTTCGCCTGCAACCTGCTCTATTATTGATGTTAATATAAACCAGAATATAACTATAAATAATCTTACAAATTACCTTGGAGCAAATGCATATACAACAGAAGTAAGCTGTCTTAACCATACTGCCGTTCAATCATGCTCAGATCCATTAACAAGTTCTAATCCAAATGGATTCGCATGCGACTTAAGCGATCCAAGTTTATGTGAAGCGCAGTCATCAAATTATTTTCAGTGCAAGAGCCAGGCAGGTTACCAGCCATTTACATCGCAAGCGTATGAACAGGTTTATGTTCCATTAACCGGCACAAAGCCGCCTACTGCTGCGATGAATTTTTCAAGCTATCTATGTGAAGCAGCGCAGGGCTGCTCTTTTAACACTACTTTGGGGACATGCTCAACTCCTAGTGGCAACACTGCTTCATGTACAGATCTTTATACTAACTTCTGCAACGGAAATAATTGCACTGTAGGATATGATAGCACAACAGATTCATACGAAACCCCTTCTTCCTGTATTTTGACTGAACCTGTGAAAAGCACATCTATAATAAATGAATCGTACGCAGACTACTTAAAACCCGGCGACAATGTTATATTCAGCTATAAAAATTTGAGCAATCCGGTTAACAAACCTACATTTCCAAACAGCAGCAAATCGATAAACAAAGCCCAAATATACATAATCTATTTAAATTCGCTTGTTGGCACAAGATTTCCTCCAAGTTCAATAAGCCTGCCAAGCGAATGCCAACCTGCAACGTTTCTTAATAATTACCCTACTGCAGGAATAGAATATGAGTGTTCAAGAGCAATTGCATCAGGGATAGGCGCAAAGCTTCTTGCGCCATCAAATCCAGGATTAATAGCCGGAGCATCGCTTGCAGGATTCGGAGCTGCAGAATGCTTTAACAACACGGTATGTAAAGATGATGTTGCACCTAACGTGCTTACATATACAGGAAAACTTGCTTACTCATCTCTGTACGCAACGGGATTAGAGCAGTGTGCCCAGTCTTTATTCTACTTCTTTGCTTCTCTGCCTCAGCAGATAGGGATATCAAAACCAAACTTTTTGGGGAGGAATTTAATCTATATATGCGCAGTAACAAAGTAAAAGGCGCAAGCGCCGTGGAGTATTTTATAGTTGTCATCCTTCTAATTGCATTTTTAGTTATAGGAGTTGTGATTGCCAGCTCTGTCTTCCATTTTGCCATCCTGCCTTCAGGAGTAATAACCAGCAGTAGCGGCTCTCCTGTAGCATGCTCTGCAAGCGTTACAAACGTAAGCACACCATCTAAACAAAACACATTTGAGATAACGGTATCGGATGGCAGTCCTGGATTAATTTACAGAGTATTTGCAAGCAATACTAATAAAAATGACCCATCGGCTTTGTCAGTTGTGGGTAACTACACAGCAGGCATAAACTCGTTTTCCGTAAATCTAACAATTGTAGACCCTGGAATAAACACAATTATCATAGGCAACACCTCAGGAAGCAATGTTTCCATAGACGGAGTAAAATACTCTGCCGGTGGAACGTGCGAAACTGAGATATTCGGCAACTAGACAAACGGATGCAAAGTCCCGTCCTGCTTTATTGTATCCGGATTTTCCTTTATGTTTTTTATAATTCTTTTCATGGTCTTTTCCCTTCTTTTAGAAAGCCAATAATAACCCTCATCATTTGTTCCTCTTGTAATCAGTATAAATATCCTTCCGGCGGAGAATCTTCCTACCCTGCCTCTGCGCTGAATGTTTCTTATTGCGCTTGGTATTGTCTCATAAAACACTGCAAGATCAACTCCTTTTATAGACATCCCTTCTTCGCTTACGCTAGTTGAGACAAGCACGTTATAAATTCCTGATTCGAAATCCCGTACTATGTTACCCTGTTCTTTCTGTGACAGCCCTCCTTTCCCCTGGCCTATGAATCTTATGGGCCTTACTCCTGGTATCTTAGATATGCTGTTGTATATCACATCTACTGTATCTCTATACTGTGCGAACACTATAGCTTTTTTCGATTCATCGAAATAATTTGTAAATATCATTTCAAGCTGTTTAAGTTTTGGATGCTCCATTCCTCCTTCCAGCAGCTCTGCAGTTCTTTCTCTGATTTCAATGAACCTCTTGTTTGAAGAAAGATCTTTATCAGTCTTTGCCTTGCCATTTTGTATCTTTTTCAGGAAATTCAAAAACGCGGCAAGACTCTGTGTCGATAATAAATTATAAGCATGATAAAGCTTCAAAATCTTTGAAGTCAGTATTATTCCTCTGATAAGGTAATACGTTCTTTTTCCGCTGAACATCTGTCTCTGAAGGTTTTTCTGAAGCAGCAGAATAGTAACTTTGTTTATTCTAGTTTTCTGCACGTTTTTCAACAGGCCTATCTCCTGTAGTTCGCCTATTGATTCGCTTATCAGAAGCTTTAAATCATTGGCAAGTTCCAGCATTTCCTGCGGAAGATCGACCTTTACCTCCTCTATGTATTTTTTCTGTATATAGGGTATAACGTCAGGATCGTCATCAGACCTTATTTCAACGTTGCTTATCTGCAGATTGCTGCATATCAGCTTTATCTTTTCCCTGTCAGATGCCGGGGAAGCTGTAAGTCCAAGTATAAGAGGATGAATAGACTGCTCTGAATATGCTTTTGCGATCTTGACATAGGAGTAATTGCCTATTGTGTGGTGGGCCTCATCTACTATAAGCAAACTGAAATTTGAAAAGTCTATGATATTTTTTGCCAGGTCATTCTCTATTGTCTGAGGCGTTGCAAATATCAGCTGAAACTCTTCATAGATTTTGCTTCTTTTGTCGCTTAATACTGAACCGCTTACTATGCCGGCATTTACTGCAAGCAATGAAGAAAATGTTTTATAATGCTGATTCGCGAGTGGCTTTGTAGGTGCAAGGAAAAGAATCTTGGAAGAGGGATATTTTTCCAGCCTGTGATCGACAAGCATTGCGCTTATTATAGTTTTTCCGAGACCTGTCGGTAACACAACAAGAGTGTTGCCTGTTTTTGCCGTCTCGAATATCTTATTCTGGTATTCTCTGTCTTCTATCTTTTCCTTGAAGAAGGTCATTTACACGCTCTCTGCTTTTCCGCTCTTTATAAGTATCTGTGCCACATCCTTATCTATTTCTATTACATTTGGAAAACTGAAAGGACCGTAAGATTTGTCATTTCTCCAAACAAACTTTGGAATATCGGAAAGTATCTTTATAACAACCTTCTCGCTTTCACTGTCATTGCTTTCAACCTTCTGCAGTTTCTTTGGTTCTATGGATTTAACCTCTGTTATTACCCCTGATTTGTACTGCTTTGAAAGGTTTAGCAGGTTGTCAAAAAAGATTATCTCCTTGGAAAGCATATTTGTCTTTGCCTGTTCACTGTCAACGTCCAGTATTGCCATACTTGCAATCTTAATCATTCTTAGATTTATTATCTGCTCCAATGTAGATATTGCATTTTTTATCTGTGTTGATATTTCCTCTGCTTTTTTCTCATCGTTCATTTTCTTTGCTTCTTCCAGGGAATTTTTGTTTATTGCTATGTATTCCTTCATTTCTTCAAGCATGTCATCATTGAATTTTGTCAGTGTCCTGTTGTCTTCCTGCTCCTGCCTTCTTATCCTTAAAAATTCACTGTAAGTAATCATAATCCCTAATAGCTTCCGAAAGTATAAAAATGTTAATATGCGTTCTTAAATCCTGCCGTTATTGACGAGCTTATCCCCGAAAAAAAGCCGGATATATCCTTAGAAAGCGCTGCCGGGCCTACCAAAAATAAATAAACTAAAAGCAGTGTTATCCCCAGTATAACGGCTATGACATAAAACCAGACTGATTCCATGCTATATGTTTGGAACTGTCGGTATAAGTCTATGTATGGTGCTTGGTGAAAACAAAAACAGGTAGAAGATTATTATCAATATAAGAACTATCAGTGTTATTATTATCAGAAGAATATAACTTTCCACCCCCTTATTATTCATAAACCGCTCATGTATAACTGCTCACATTTAAACTGTTTGACTTTGATATGAAAGCCTTAAAAAGATCCGTAAACTTATATGGCGTAAAAAGCTCCAAAAAAATTACTATCAAAAGTATTCCTATTATTATCAGGATTATGTACAGAAAAACACCGCTTACAACGCCGTTATCAGTCATATCCCCTTGCCGTAAAGCCAACTAAATGAAAAAACGCTTGTCATATCCTTTGCAATAGTTGACCCTGCTCCTGTAAATATCAAGCCTATTATGATACCGGCAAACAAAACTATTATTGCCAGGATTATGGCTATTATTTCAGTTATAGGCATCTGTCCTTTACTGTTCATAATCAATTCACCGAAAAAGGAGGTTTCCAGTTCAGCAGGCCGCCTCTCCTCTTTAATTCATCATATATATACGTGGTTTCGCTATTTGAGATGAAAAGACCTATCTCAATTGCGTTTTTAATGCTTGATGCGGAAAAGCGTTTTGCATTTACAAGCATCTCATATATCTCTGCCTGCTCTTCTGAAAATTTGGTCTTATGTTTTTCAACGGAGGAAATGGCTGAGAAGGACTTTGAAATCCCTGCAAAGTCATCCTTAAAGGCTCTATAAATATCCATAAAGGCATATTCTTTCTGGGGTTTTTTCTCTTTCTTCTTCCTTTCTTCCTCATCCGCCTCTTTAACGTACTTGTCAAGGTCTTCTTTTATTACATTAAGAGAATTAAAAACTACCTGGTCTACGGATGCAAAGACTGTTTTCTGTATTTTCGCGGCCTGTGCCCCCTTGTAAAGATAAAACTCTTCCGGTGTAAAACAGTAAGGGTAACCGCGGAAATAGAAAGTGCCTTCATAAGGCGGCTGTATCTGCTCTTTGCTTGGCTTTTCCTTAAAGTCCATCTGTATTTTAATCGCGGCTATGACTAGAGGCCCGTATTTTTTAATTCTATTATAGATGAATGACCTGTTCTGCTCTTCATATCCTCTTGAAATCAGATTTCCGGCTATGCTTTTTGGTTCTGCCTTTATAATTATTTCGGGCCCCTTACTTTTGAATAACTTTGCATATTCTACATTGTACTCTCCTGCATATATGGGCCTATAGCCAACAACTGTTACCTTGAAAACCTCATTCTCGAAAATGTCCGGTTTTCCTGCTCCCTTAAGGTACGCGTCTGCCTTTTTAGCCGTATCAAGCCCCATTCTTGAAAGCAGCGAAAGATCCGTGGAGCACCAGTCGACGTAAAGATTAAATGAACCCATCTGGCTTTTAAGGTACTGAAGCAACAGACTTTTTCTGTTCTTAAGGTCAGTGCCGTTTATTTCCTTCCACTTCTCATATTCTATATACCTGTTTTTTAGAATGTTCTTATACTGCTCATTTCTTTCTATGTTCTGGATGTCTTTTAGGCCTTTAACCTGGTAAAAAACGGACATTATATCTATGAAACCTGGCCCACCTTGACCCTGGGTAGGCGATCTTGAAAGCGCTGATAAACTTGCTCCCCCTTTCCTTGAATCAACATTGTCCAGGAATACCCTTTTAAGCGCAAGCTCGGCTGCTTCCGCCTTCTCTTTGTCGTTATCCTTTAATTCCTCATACAGATAAAGATTTCTGTCAAGCTCCTTAAGCTCATAGATTATTGCTATAATTGACTTTAAAACAGTGTTTATGTTTCCAAGAAGCTGCATTACCCTATCCTGCAGGTTTTTCCTTTTTTCGAAAACCATGTTCATCAAGCTTGAAACCGCGGAAGGGTCTATTGTTTCTGCCGTTTTAAGGCTCTTATACCCCAGAGCAGCGAACATCTGTGTCACTGAATAGTATTCCGGCTGAAAGTGATATCTTTTTAATATGTCCCTGGTGAACTGATAACCTGAAGGGTTGCCTACAAATCCGGGATTAGGCACCTCCTCGCCGGATGAATACCTGAAGTCTATCTCCCCCCTGTAATGGGACTCTGTGCCTGAAGCCCTGGCTTCAAGCTCATTTATCCAGTCATTTACAGTAGCAAGATTAGTTTGCGGTCCTTTTAATTTATTTGCGATTTCGCTTACTTCTCGTATATTCATAAGTCTTATTAGATACTGCTAATTTAAATATTGTTACACAATTTATACAATCAAAAGGAAAAACTATTTATTATAGACAGATCCAAAAGTCAACTAAACCGTAAAATCTAGCAAAGGCTTATAAATAATCAGATTCATAAACACATAAATGGAGGTACTATGCATCAGACAGAGAACATAAATCCGATAGAAGCGACTTTAAACAAGCTTTTTTCAACAATAGACGCACTATCCTCAAAGATAGATGAACTCAATGAAAGAGTAGATTATATGGGGTCTTTTATAGGTCTAGAGATTGGAGAAGGCGAAAATGCTGAGTCAGTAGAGCCTCCTGGACAGCTTGCAGGCTTGTCTTTTGATGTTTTGAATAAGGTGCTTCCGTCAAAGGATGCAAATTCTATAAGAGCATATTTTTTAAGGGTTTTAAGCCTTTTTAGAAGGTATATAAAATCGATTGTTATATTCGGAAGTTCAAAGACAAAGACAGGCATGACAAATACCTCTGACATAGATGTTGCATTTATAGTGGATGACACTGACATACAGAAATTTACCCTTGAACAACTGAGAGACCGATTATTCGCAAAAATGGCTGAAATAGCAAGAGATTTTTCGGATAAAATACATGCACAGGCATACCCTCTATCTGAATTTTGGGCTTCGATAATAAAACCAAACCCCGTTATACTTACTTTATTAAGGGATGGAGTAGCGGTTTACGATACAGGCTTCTTTGTTCCAATACAGATGCTTTACAAGACTGGAAATATAATACCTACAATAGAATCAATAAATTCAAACGTGGAGAACGCAGAAGGGCTGTTAATGCTTGCTGAAAACGTATTGACCACAAAGCTGAGTTTAGACCTTTATAATTCAGTAGTAGCAGCTGGCCAGGCCTTGCTTATGGAATACGGCTATTTACCGCCTGTGCCAAAGCAGGTTGCAAAGGAACTTGAAGATGTAGCAGTTGCAAAGGAGAAAGTGCTTACACATGAAGACATAGAAAAAGTGGATGAGATAGTAAAATGGTTCAAGAGAATAGACCACGGTGAAGTGAAGGAAATAACGGGAGAGGAATTCGACAAAAAGCTCAAAGACAGCAAATACCTTGTAGAGAAGATAACCTCGATAATAGAAAAGCTTAGGGAAAAGAAAGGAGAAACAAAACCGGTAATAGACAAAGATTTATTAAAGCAAACAGACAAAGAAATAAAGGATAAATACATGCAAAAGGAGGAATGATATGGCAAAACTATTATCTTATAGAAGGGGAAGAAAAACGCAGAAGGTAAACCAGGCGATAGCCAGTATAGACAAAGTAAACAGCAGAGAAGAAGCTAAGAAATTTATCGGCAAAAAGGTTGAGATTGCATTCTCTAAGTCATCAATAAAGGGGGTAATAGTTAAAGCCCATGGGGGAAGAGGAAAAGTAATAATAAGATTCAGAAGAGGCTTGCCGGGACAGGCAATGAACCAGGAGATAAAGCTGTCTTAATTATTTTAGATTATTATTCAAAAAATCGGAGAAACTTTCCTTTATCCTAAATCCTTTCGGCGATAAAACCGTTTTATCCTTAAATCCTGACATGCTTAATTCTGGTTGTTTTAAGAAGGAGGATATCTGGCTTGTAGTATAGTAAGAGAAAACATCCAATTCCTTTGAAAGTCTTGTAAGGTAATCCGATAGCTTTAGAACAGAATCTGCTGCAAAATCTGGATTGTTTTCATTCAATGCAGAAAGCATTTTTATTACGTGTTTTTTGCTGTATAATGGCCCAAGCCACAGCTTTCCTATCCTGTGTACATTAGATCCGCAGTAACTGCATTTAATTTCTTCTTTGATCTGTCTTGAGGGGCATTTGCTGCATTGATATGCATATCCTATCTTTTCTTTTCCATTGGAAGAAATTGACTTAAAGTATACTCTCAAAAAATTGCCTTCAAAATTGAACAGCAATGGAAGAAGTTTAATTGAATGAGCTGCGGCCTCTTCCATTACTTTCTTTATAAGTATCCGTATGCCAAGTTCATTGCTATATGCGGTCTTAAGCGAAACCGACCCATACTTGCGCATGCATGCCTTCTGTGCACTGCCCATAAGTGCCGCCGTATCTGTCGCGCTTACAGCCAGTATACCGTTTTTCTTCAATAACTTCAATGCAGAATTAAGATAAAAAACCGGAGAACCAAATGGATCTATATCTATATAATCATATTTTTTGCCGGCTTCAAATGATGCCGCATCGAAACCAGTTACTTTTTTATCGATTTTCAAAAGTTTTCCCCTGTTTGCCTCCAGGTTCTTTTCAACAATGCCGCTGGATTTTATGTCATTGAAGCTAAATACTGAAAACTTCCCCGTTTCGATACAAAGCCTTAAACCACGCACTCCGCTCCCTGAAAACAACTCTAAACCAGAGGAATTTTCAGGCATCAAAGAACTAACAAGAAGAACGTTTAAGTCTCTGTCAAACTTCCTCTTTGGATTAAAGAATACCTCTGCTTTTTTCAGCTGCTTATCTTCTGCAAAAAACTTAACTTTGCCTTCTTTAAAAAAATCCATACTAATAAAAAGGCATACCTGTGCTTAATAATGTTTTTATTTTTTGCTGCTTTAATCGTCTATCTTAAACCTTTCTTTAAGGTTTAAAACCCTGTAAAGCTCCTTGTATCTGTTTCTTATTGTTACTTCTGTTATACCAGCAGCCTTTGCAGCATCTCTTTGAGTCTTCTTTTCTTTGTTTATAAGAGTCGCAACGTAAAGCACTGCAGCTGCTATGCCCATCGGGCCCTTTCCGCTTGTAAGCCCCTTTTCCTCCGCTTCTTTAAGCAGTTTTACTGCATCGGAAACAGTTTTATTCGAAACTCCCAATTCTGAAGCAAATTTATAGATGTAATCGCTTGGTGATGTCGGCAGTATCTTTATTCCCAGTTCCCTGCAAAGCAATCTGTATGCCTTTCCGACTTCCTTCCTTTCTACCTCAAAGGTATCTGATATCTCGTCTAATGTTATAGGCCTGTTATGCTTTCTTGCTGCAGCGTAAAGAGCCCCGGCAATGACGCTTTCCATTGATCTGCCTCTTACCAATCTTCTTGTTATTGCTTCACGGTACATTTTAGCTGCTTCTTCCTGTATTATGTTTGAAACATGCAAACGATTGCTGGCATGCCTTAATTCTGTAAGCGCAAACTTTAAATTTCTTTCATATGCAGTTGATATCCTTGGCTGCCATTTCCTTAATTTATAAAAAGTTCTTCTATTGGCATTTGACAGTTTTATGGACTCGCTGGCCTTCCCTATTACAGTACTTGTACCTTTATCGTATTTTGCGTAACTTAACGGAGAGCCCATCCTTCCTTTTCCTTCATCTCTTTCATCTTCAAAAGAACGCCATTCCCTTCCGTAATCTATCGTATCACTTTCTATGACATATCCACAGTTCTGACAGACTAATTCGCCGGTTGTCTTGTCATATATAACTGCATCACTACCACAGGACGGACATTTTACAGTGTACTTACTTGTTACTACTTTCATAAGATTTATATAGTATGACACAAACTAGTATTTAAAGCTTTCGTTTTATAGCATTTTCTATAATTTAATTAATAAGCGCTTTTTGGAGCCTTCTTTTTGAATAGATATGCTATAGCGCTCGTTACCCATGCAATCAACAAGCCGATGCCTACTCCTCTGAAATATATGTTTTTTATGATATATGCCAATGAGATAAATATTACACTTAAAACAAATTCAAACAGGATAAGGATTAAATCCAGCTGTTTCAAAAGTTTAATTCTCCATTCTGGCCAGATAATGCTTTGTTTTTGTACCATGTTCACAGGTATAAATCAACAAATACCTTATACTTATTAATAACTATATCCAACCAGAAAGTGACTCTTGATTACTTATTAACAAAGTGGGTTTCTATTATTTAATACTATTGATCATGGAACGCTGATGCAAGAAGAATAATAATCTCCAGATCCTGAAGGATACACTTCAATAACATATTGGCTTGGTGCAGTAGAAGGCAAAGTTAATGTACCCGTAGCCTTGCCTGAACTAGTAGAACCTGTAACACTAGTTAAATATAATCCGCCGGTGGAAAAAAGACTTACATTAAATGAAGCGCCCTTTAAGTCATTTGAGTAATTATAGAAAGACATTGAATAAGACAGTATATCTGAAGAAATGGAATAATTGAATTGAATTAAAGCTATGGAAAAATCCAGACCAACCAAAGCGCTGCCATTTTCATCCCTTGCAAATGCATCAAATGTGCCGCCTGATAAAGGAAGCATTCCAGATACGTTTTCGATTGACTTGGACACGCCTAACTCCGTAGTAGTCTGCAATTTAACTATGTTTCCGCAGAAAAAAGAATTCTGCGGCTCGATTAAAGGTATAGTTATAGGAAATGCCTGCATGGATCCAGGGCCCTGCGAAGCAACATAGCTAATTTCATTAGCAAGGCTATCTGATACAGTAGTTATCTGGCTTCCGGCTGAGCTTGAAGCAAATGAACCGTAAAAAAGCGCAACATATACTACAAATGCAGCGATAATACTTACACCGATGCCTATTATTATTGTATATTCTATCGAATACTGCCCTTTCTTGTTATATGACATAAATATTAATATTGGTCTTTTAAGTATTAAATATTGAATGGTATCAAACGACAAAATAAAAATAGCGATATTTGTGCCCTGGATAAAAAGCAAGGGAGGAGTTGAAAGGGCAATTCTCAAGGTACTGGAAGACAAAAAATATGAAAGTGATGTTTTCACATTTTTTTATGACAAAAAAAGTACATTCGAGGACTTCGAAAAATACAACGTCAAAGTAATTGGAAATGCAGAACCAAAGGGATTCATAGGCAGAGGAGCAAGCCTCTTTAAATCCCTGCTGTTTACAAAGATACCTAACTTAGAGGATTATGACATATTCATGATTTCGACTGCAGGTATAGCAGAATTAATAACATTCAGGAACAAACACAAAAAAACTGTTGCTATGTGCCATACCCCTTTGAGGGTTGCCCATACAATGTTTGAGTATTACAGGAAACAAAACTTGAAAAACAGGATATCACTGCCTTTGATAGTTTCATTCTATAGATTACTGGAAAAATCTGCATGGAAAAGAATAGGTTATGCATTAGTTTTCAGCAATGAGGTAAAGGAAAGGCTTGTGAATTATGGGCTAATCAGCAGCGAAAGAATATTCAATCTTGGTCCGCATGTAAACTACCAAAAAATAAAGAAAACCAAAAAAACAGAAAAAATAATTTTTTATCCAAGCAGGTTCATAAAATACAAAAGACAGGATCTTGCAATAAAAGCATTCAATCTTTCTGACCTGCCTGAAAACGGTTTTAAGCTGGTTTTAGGCGGGTTCGCAGAAGACAGAGAGTACTTTGAAAGCCTGAAAAAACTCGAAACCAAAAACATAACAGTAAAGGAAAACCTGTCTGAGAAAGAGCTCACTGACCTTTACAGAAAATGCTACGCTACATTGTTCCTGGCAATAAATGAGGACACAGGCCTTACCCCTCTGGAATCGCTTGCTTACGGAAAGCCGGTTATATCAGTAAATGAGGGAGGACCAAAGGAATTTATAAAAAATGAAGAAAACGGCCTGCTTGTAAACGCCGATGAAAAGAGCATAGCAGATGCTCTCAACAGAATACTTGACAAAAAACTTTATGCAAAATTGAAGAAAGGCGCAGAAGAATCAACAAAATATGATGAAAAAAGATTTATGAATAATCTGGAAAATGCTATATCTTCAATACTGGAAAAGACTTATAAATAATATAAAGTAATACTTTATATGAAGAAAAGAATAACGATAACTATAAACGAAAAAACACTCGAAAAGATAGACAAAACTGTAGATGGAATAAATGTTCCTAATAGGTCAATAGCAATAGAACGGCTAATAAAGGAGCATTTTGAACCAAATAAAAATAAAATGGCCCTGATACTGGCAGGCGGCTCTGGCACTAGATTAAGGCCGCTTACATATGAAATACCGAAGCCGATGATGCCCGTTAACGGAAGACCTATCCTTGAACATATCATTGAGCAGCTCAAAAAAGCGGAGTTCATAGACATAATAATATCAATAGGTTACCTTGGAAGCAAAATCAAGGAATACTTCGGAGATGGCAGCAAATTCGGAGTAAGGATAAGATATTCGGAAGAAACTACTCCGATGGGCACGGGCGGCGCAATAAAAAAGAACCAGAACATTTTTCATGATGACTTTGTTGTTTTAAACGGAGATAACCTTTTTGATTTTGATCTAAATAAAATATATGAGTTCCACAAGAAAGAGAAAGCAATGGCAACAATTGCATTGGTATCCCAGGATGACGTTTCCCAATTTGGAGTAGTTGAAATGGAGGGCAACAAAATAGTAAAATTTATAGAAAAGCCCAAAACTGAACAGGTATCACACCTTGTCAATGCAGGAATATACGTAATCAATCCTGCGTTTCTGAGTTTTATACCGCAGGGGGAATCAAACATATCAAAGATATTTGAACAGGTGGCAGAAAAAAGAATCATTGATGGATTTATTTACGCAGGAAAATGGCTGCCATGCGACAGCATGGACTTGTACGAAAAGGCAATTAAAAATTGGCCTTAGATGCCTTTTATCTTTCTTATTTCTGATAATGCTTCCCTGTAATCATCTGTAAGTTCTGCAGATATGTCATCAAACTTCATAACATCGGGCATGCTTATGTCAGTATAAAGTATATCTCCTTCAAGTATATTTCTTCCATAAACTGCATCGTCTACGCTAATTGCAACTTTATCTCCTTTTACTGCTTTGTTAAGCTTCATCTTATCGGATTCTATATCAATAATCCTGCCGATCCTTTCTCCTTTTGAATTTATAATAGGATAATTGGGCCGTATCTCCCCTGCCAGCACTTCGACTCCAAATACGCATGGACTTGAACGGCGGAAGATGTTTCCCTTTATGAACACAAACTTCGATGGAAGTTTCAGTCTTTCCAGTTTCTTCTCAAGATTCATGTTCTTTAATTCCCGCTCGAATTCATTGTAACTGTCAAACAGAGTGTATATTGAATTTGCACTGATTATTTTTACACCGTATTCTTCCGCTATGCTTTCAGTCTGCCTGGAGATTGGAACGTTGAAACACATCAGGGCGCCGCCGTTTACTCCTGCAGTGGTTATGTCTGTTTTTGAAGGCTCGCCTATCTTTGTTTTACCGACTTCTATTCCAAAAGAACTTGCTATGTTCTTTATCGCGTCTA
>JAMCSP010000010.1:0-19186 GCA_023378865.1 Candidatus Parvarchaeota archaeon
AATAACTTTAGCAGACATTGGGTTTCGAGTACTTCTCCTAAGAAGCAGAGGAAATACAGAACAAATGCTCCTCTACACATAAAAAGAAAGATGCTCTCCGCTCATCTGTCAAAGGAGCTAAGGGCAAAATACAAGACAAGGAATGTAGTGTTGAAAAAAGGAGATACAGTGCTTATTACAAGAGGGAAGTTTAAGCGAACGGAAGGAAAGATAGATAAGGTCTATACGAAACAGTTAAAAGTAAGCGTTGATTCAGCTAAGAACATAACGAAAAAAGGAAACAAAGTTCCTTTTAAAATCAGGCCATCGGCTTTAATAATAACAGATCTTAATCTGTCCGATGCGCTTCTCTTAAAGAAGATAGAATCTTATGGCAAGGCACGGTGAATCGAAACATTTTAAGAGAAGCGCAGTTACTAATTCTTTAGTTATACCTAGGAAGAAATATAAGTATTATGTAAAGCCTCTGCCAGGAAAACACAGTGACAAGTACGGTGTGTCAATACTTGGCTTTTTAAGAGATGTATTAAACATAGCGGGAAATGCAAGGGAAGCCAGATACCTTATAAAAGCCGGTTTGGTTTCAGTAGACGGCAAAAAAATAAGGGAAGAAAAATACGTTGTAGGTTTCTCCGATGTTGTAAACGTAAAAGATGATTATTTTTTGGTATGGCTAAATGAAAAAGGAAAGATAATTGCAGTAAAACAGGATGAAAAGACAGACAGCAAAAAAGTAAAGATAATGTCAAAACACAAGGGAAAGGGTTCAAAGGACATACTTTTTACAAGCGATGCGAGGAACATTGTAGCCGAGAAAGAGGATATGCAGATAAATGACTCAATAATATTGGATCTTTCCAGCGGCAAGATAAAGGACAAAATACCTTTTGAGCAGGGAAAAGAGGTAATAGTTTTCAACGGTAAAAACGCCGGAAGAACAGGAAAGATAAAGGAGATTAATGGCTATTCCGTTTTAGTTTCGGGGAAAGATGGCGAATTCGTTTCATCAATCAAATCCTGCATGGTTTTATAATATGGAAAATAAAATGAGGGAAATTTTCGTTGAAAAGGTTACATTAAACATAGGAGTGGGAGAGCCTGGAGAAAGGCTTGAAAAGATAAAGAGTCTGCTGGAACAGATTTCAGGTTCAAAGGTAGTGAAGACAGAGACAAAAAAGAGAATACCTGAATGGGGATTAAGACCTGGGCTTGAAATAGGGGTAAAGACAACGTTAAGAAAGCAGGCTGCTGAAGACATATTAAAAAGAATGTTTACAGCAGTTGAAAACGCCATAAAGGAATCTAATTTTGATGAAAAGGGCAATCTGTCCTTTGGAATAAAAGAATATATACACATACCAGGGGCTAAGTATGATTATACTATAGGGATAGTAGGGCTTTCAGTGAATGTAACATTGTCTAGAAAAGGATTCGGTATAACCAGAAAGAGGAACAAATCTAACATAGGAAAGTCGCATCTCATTAAAAAAGAGGAGGCAGTAGAATTCATAAAGAATAAATACAATGTGAAGGTTATTTAAAGAATCATGGAAACTCAATTCGAAAAAATATTGAAGGTGCATTCAACTAATCCTGCAAAGAGAGCCAGATTTATGAAATTCAACAAACATAAGATGCAGCCACATGACAGAAGAGCACATTTATGCATACGATGCAATAGGGCGGAGGGCCACATAAGGATACATGGCCTTAACTACTGCAGACAGTGCTTCAGAGAGGTCGCTCCGGATCTCGGATTCAAAAAATACGGAAAGGAGGCATAATTATGGTAGATTCACTCTCAACTATATTCAATACTATAAACGTCGCAAGGAAGGTTGGTAAGAAATCCTGCGTTGTTAGCCCAAACAGCAAGCTTCTAATCAATCTTTTGGAGCTTATTAAAAAAGCGGGATATATTGACAATTATGAGATAATAAATGATGTGAGGGGCGGATTCGTAAAAATAGACATAAACGAGCATTTAAATGAATGCAAGGCTATCCGGCCAAGAATACCGATAAAGGCAGGTGACATAGTTAAGTATGAAAAGAGATACCTGCCTGCTTTGGGTTTTGGCTTAATACTTTTATCTACAAATAAAGGAGTTATCACAAATGAAGAAGCAAAACAATTAATGATTGGAGGCAGTCTTTTAGCTTATGTCTACTAAATTTAAGGTTGATCTTACAGGTGCAAATGTGGAGCTTAACGGGAACAATATAATCGTTAAAGGAAAGGAAGGAGAACTTCACACTGAGATAGTGCATCCTTTCTTAAAAGTAGAGAAGAAAGACAATACTCTTTTCATTGAAGCGGAAAAGGATAATAAGTTCCAGAAATCAATTGCAGGAACATTATCGGCAAATGTGAGAAACATGATAAAAGGCGTAACTGAAAAATACACGGCAGAATTAGAGCTGGTTTACATGCATTTTCCCGCTTCTTTAAAGCTTAATGGAAACAAGATAGTAGCGGAGAATTTTGTAGGAGAAAGGAAGCCGAGAGAGATACAGGTACCGGAAGATTTAAAGGTAGAGGTAAAAGGCAATAAAATAATTATATCCGGAATAGACAAATATAAGGTAGGGCAGTTAGCCGGCACAATAGAATCTAAAATACAGATTAAAAACAAGGACAGGAGGGTCTTTAAGGACGGAGTATTTATAACTAAGAAACCTTAATTATGGAATTTACAAAACATGATGCTAAGAAGCTTAAAAGAGTTGGTAATTCATGGAGAAAACCAACAGGCAAGAAGAATAAGACAAAAGTAGGCAAGAAAGGACACAAGAAAATGCCTTCAAAAGGTTTTATGTCTCCTGCTTCAAAGAGGGGTAAAATAGCAGGTAAAATACCTGTAAGGATATTCAACTTAAAAGACGTGGAAAAATTAAACGATGCAAACATCGCTGTAATCGGAAAAGCAGTAGGCGCATTGAAGAGAAAATTAATATATGAGAAATGCAAGGAAAAGAAGATAATGGTGATAAATTATGCAGGGGAAACTGAAGACTCAAAGAAGAATAGCCAGTAATGTTTTAAACGTTGGAGAAAGCAGAGTTTGGCTGGATCCATCAAAGTTTAAGGACATAAAAGAAGCTATAACAAGGGCAGATATAGAAGGCCTTATCTCAAAGGGAATAATAAAGAAAAAGGAGCTTATAGGCCAATCCAGAGCAAGGGCAAGAGTTCTTCATGAAAAGAAGAGAAGAGGACACAGAAAAGGCATAGGTAGCAGAAAAGGAGAAAAATCTGCAAGAATGGACTTTGAATGGATAGACAAGGTCAGAGCGCTTAGAAATGAACTTTTCAAGCAGAGGAAACAGGGAAAGATAGACCAGAAGGAATTTAGGCAGCTCTACAGAAAGATAAAAGGAAATTCATTTCACAGTGTTAACCACATGAGAAATTACATTGAAGGAATGAAGAAGGTAGGACAATGAAAAATACAAAAAGGACCAATTACAGGAAAAGGCTGGAATTGCTAAAATCTGGCATACCAAGAGTAGTAGTCAGAAAAACAGACAAAGCAGTGATAGCACACATTGTACAATACAGTGAAGAAGGAGATAAAACGATAGCAATGGTAAGGGGGAATGATTTAAAGAAGTTTGGCTGGAAATTCAGCGGTAAAAATTCATCAGCTTCTTATTTAATCGGCTATCTATTAGGCAAAAAGTCAAACGTAAAGGAAGCCATACTTGATAAAGGAAACAGGACTTTAAAGGAAAATAGTTTTATATATTACGTAATGAAAGGTCTGCATGATTTTGGGGTTGATGTGCATTCTGATGACATAAAAATCGATGAAAAACGTTTATACGGAGAACATATCTCCAGCTATTACGACAATAGAAACGGAAATCAGTTCTCGGCAGTAGGAGATAAAATTAAAAATATAAGGGAAGACTTTAATAAGACACTGGAGAATATAAAGAATGGAAAATAAAGACGTTGCAGATCAAACAGTTGTTGAAAGCAGGGAAACGGCTGCAAATCCTGCGTATACTGAAAGCAATTACGAATTTAAAACAGAGCTTGGAAAAGCAGTTAGGAGCGGAGAGATAAAGGACATAGATGAAATACTGGAAAAGCACCTTAAAATTCTTGAGCCGCAGATAGTAGATTTTCTTATACCAAATCTTCAGGTAGATTTTCTTTACGTTGGTCAGTCAAAAGGCAAGCTCGGGGGAGGAAAGAGAAGGATAATAAGGAACACGCAGAAGGTAACTGCGAAGGCCAAGAGGCAGCATTTTTCCGCCATGGCTGTGGTTGGCGATGGAAATGGTCATATAGGAATAGGAAAAGGAAGGGGGCTGGAATCAGTAATTGCAAAGGAGAAAGCGCTTAAGAACGCTAAGTTAAACATAATAAGCATATTAAGAGGATGCGGCAGCTGGGAGTGCGCATGCCATGGTAGTCATTCAATTCCATTCAAGGTTTCCGGGAAATGCGGTTCTGTAGTTGTAACGCTTCTGCCCGCTCCAAAGGGAATAAGCTTTTGCGTTATGGATGACATAAAAACCATAATGAAGCTGGCAGGAATAAAGGACGTGTGGTCCAAGGTAAACGGACAGACAAATACAAGAATAAACATAGGCTATGCAACTTTTGAGGCATTAAAATCGCTTAATTATTACAGATTTTTCAACAAGGAAAAGGAAAACTTAGGGATAAAAGGGTAAAATGGAAAAGCTTGCAATCATAAAGATAAGGACGGACATAGGGAAGAACAAGGCCATAAAAGAGGGCTTAAGGGTATTGGGACTGAAAAAGCTTTACTCCTGTGTACTAATTGACAATTCTCCCCGCAATAAAGGGATACTAAACATAATAAACAGCGTCGTAACTTACGGTGAAATAGACTCCAAGACATTATCTAAATTATTGCTTAAAAGAGGAAAGGTAAGCAACAAAAAGAAGATAGAAATGAAGGAGCAGGACATAAATTCATTTTCAGAGTCTTTTCTAAAAGGCGAGAAAAAGATAGCGGATCTTGGCATTAAGAATATATTTAATCTCCACCCTCCTATAAAAGGCTTTGAAAGAAAAGGCAAAAAAACTCCTTTTTCCCTGAAAGGCGTATTCGGTTACAGGGGAGATAAAATAAATGAACTTTTGGACAGGATGATATGAAAAGAAGGCATTTGAGAGGAAGTTCAACCGCTGGAAGAGGATCGGGTAAGAGAACCAGGCATGCTGGAAATAGAGGGGGAGTAGGTAAAGCGGGAGGAGGAAAAAGAGGACAACAAAAAATGATTTCTTTCCGTGCAAACACTCATACTTATAGCTATTCAAGCGTGAAAAAAGTGCCTTTGAATTTAATGGATGTTGGCAGCCTGATAGAATCGCTTAAAAAGAAGGGAAAAATAAAGATGGATAATGACAGGTATGAAATAAGGCTTAAGGAACTAGGATATTCTAAAGTATGCGGTAAATTTAGGGATGAAAAATTTAAGTTGGCTGTGTATGGAAAGGCCTCCGTAAAGGCTAAGGATGATATATTAGCCAACGGTGGCGAAATATATGAATGAGAAATTGAAGAAATTCATTTCAAATCTGCCGGCAGTAACTGTTCCAGAAAAAAAGCTGGATCTGAAAACAAAATTAGAATGGACATTTGTTATAGTCGTTCTTTTTATAGTAATGTCATTTGTGCCTTTGTTTGGTATAAGTAAATCCTATAGCCTTAATTTTGAGATACTCCAGGTTCTTATAGCTTCACATTTTGGTTCATTGCTTTCCTTGGGTATAGGGCCAATAGTAAGTGCCAGCATTATAATACAGATGCTCCAGGGAACAAAGATAATAAACATAGATACGGCAACAAAGGAAGGAAGGGTAACTTTTCAGGGGATACAAAAGCTTGCAGCCTTTGCTTTTATAGCCATAGAAAATGGAGTTTATGTTTTCAGCGGAGCACTTACGCCAGCAGGTCCCGGAATATTTTATCCGGTAGTTATGTTTCTCCAGCTTTTTGTAGCAGGCATAATACTTCTTTTCATGGATGAAGTTGTAAGTAAGTGGGGCATAGGCTCAGGAATAAGCCTTTTCATACTTGCAGGTATATCACTGCAGCTTATAAACACTGCATTTAATCCATTTATAACTCCCATAGGTGCAATACCCTCAATAATAGAAGCATTCATTGCCGGCATACCGCTGAATGCAGTATTTCCGATAATAACAGTTATATCTACAGTTGCACTGTTTGCAGTTGCTATATGGCTTCAATCAATAAAAGTCGAGCTTCCTCTTTCTTTTGGAAGGTTAAGAGGTTATTCAATAAGGTGGCCAGTATCCCTGTTTTATACGAGCATAATACCAATTGTATTGATAGTTTCGATGGTAGCTGGTGTGCAGTTTTTCGGTTTAACATTATCTCATGCTGGAATAAATATCCTTGGAACGTTTACTACAGAATCAACGGCATTTGGAACTCAGGAAGTTGCAACTGGCGGTTTGGCAGCTTACCTTTCACCTCCGACAATACAGCAGCTTTACACAAGCGCAGTAACTACTGGAATAACGGCATTGGAAATAGAGTCTATGGTTATTTACACGGTTATATTAGTGATTGGTGCAGCTGCTTTCTCTTATGTATGGATGTATTTAGGCGGCCAGGACCCAAGGTCCGTGGTAAAACAGCTTATGGAATCAGGTTTATCCATGCCTGGTTTTAGGAGGGATGAAAGAGTGCTTGTGGATATATTCAAGAGATACATAATCCCCCTGGCCATATTGGGAGGGGCACTTACCGGATTGGTCGCAGCACTCGCAGCATTTCTGGATACATTAACCGAGGGCATAGGGATACTTCTTATCGTAATGATAATCTATCAGTTCTACTTCTCACTGCAGCAGGATAACGGGGATGAATTCAAACCTATAAAAGACAAGCTGGTTGGCAATACAATGGAGTGAGGATAAGTTTATTTACTATAAGAAAATAGATTAAAGGATATGAATATAGATGTTATCGCCGTAATATTAATTTCGATAGCTGTAGGAGCCTCTGGTCAGATAGCCTACCTTTTCATAGTAGACCATGAGATGGTTAGAACAAGCAAGGCAAAAATAAAGGAATTGCAGACTAAGATGAAAGGGATGAAGCCGGATCACCCGGAATTTAAGCCCACTTACAGTGAATTAATGTCTGAAAATTCGAAGATAATGAAGCAGTCAATGAAGCCGACTTTTATAACCTTTGTTCCATTTCTGGTAATCTTTCTTCTGATGTCTTCATATTTCAGTTATGTTCCAGTAGCTATTGGCTCACCGATAACAGCAGTGTTTTCCGGAAATATAAACGGAACGCTTTTTTCTGCAAATAGCTGCATAACATTTAATGGCCATAACAACGTTTCAATATTCTCAAATGATACCTCGCTTAAGATGACTGCAAATGTAACGAAAACGGGCCCATGTACTCTTTTCCTTTCAACAAGCGGAAAAGTATACAACAAATCATTTTCATTAGTAGGCCAATCAAAAGTTCAGACAATAAATCTTAATTCATCGAAGATAGAGTTTACACCTAATACCTTTATAGTTACAAAGCTTCCATTTAGCTTGCCATTGATAGGAAACGAGCTTAACTGGTATTGGGCCTATCTTATAATAACTTTTATAACATCGATAACACTTAACAGAATACTCGTTCATTTTAAACTGATAGCTTAAATCAGAGTAGTCTGTGTTTTAAGCATAGTTATTAATTTGCTCCTTCTTTCTAAATTTGCAGGAAATAAAACCTTCGATTTAGCAATAGCTAAAGCTGTTTGCATATCTGTAACAGAAACAGTTTCACTTTCTAGTGCTTTTCTAGCGCCTTCTCTCACGACCCAAACTCCCAAAGGAACAAAGTATTCCGGTAGTATTTCTCTTACAACAAGTACAGAATACTGCTCTTTCAGCTGCATAAGCTTTTCAAGAACCGCAAGTCTTACTGCATAGTATGCTCCTGCAGTGTTCTTTACATACTCTTTTCTTCCATTGTAAAATTCACAGTCCCCGCTGCCCATAAAAACATTGTCTGCATCTCTATTCCACGTTTCAAGAAGCTCAAATGACCATGGGCCCTTTAAAAACAAAAACGTGAAGCGGTTTCCAAGGAACTGCCCGGTCTGTATGCGGTAATCTTCACCTTTCCTGAATTCCTTAATCTTTTCGATTTCTTCCTTTCCCAGGGAATCGTCGACTGCCGTTATAGACCATTTTGTTGGAACAAGTTTTCTTTTTACTCCCATGGCCCCTACGCTTAAAATCTTGCTTATTTTATTTTCGTCTATTTTTGAATTGTAAAGGAATTTTATCCCGTCCTGTGCTTTCATGTCCTTGTCATAATAGATTTTTTCTATTCTCTGGTCTATCTTGAAATTGTCGTTTATTTTGAACTTTTCCAGCTTAGTTTTTACTCCATGCTGATAGAAGTCATTGTTATCTATTTTTGGCAGATTTACACTGGATACCTTTAAATCTACATTTAGCTCATCTGAGGATATAACTGCAAGCCTTATCCTTTCCAGTTCTTCCAGATCTATATTGTTTACATTGAAGTTTTTAGACGCGTTTATAAGTTTTGTCCTGAGCGAAAAAACGTCTTCTACCTTAAAGTTGTTGGCAGCCCATAATTTCGGTGCATCGTATATCTGGGCTTTATTGTCTTCAGTGAAAATTACCCCCACAGAAACATTCGGATAATTGTATTCTCCTACAAGTGCAGATGGCGGGGTAAATCCATTTATATCTCCCCTTTTTACGTAGTCTACTATCTTTTTAATTTCGTTTTTGTGTTTTACTATCTCGTAATAGACGGATTTTACATTAGTTACTTTCATGCGTATTCAATGACTCCTTTTTTATCCTTCTCCTGTAATAAGCAACGGTTTCATCCTTTGAATATTTCTGCGGCGCATTTATTTCAGTTTCCCTGCCGCATTCCGGGCAGATCTTCTTAAGTGTGTATCTGCTGCAATTAGCACAGAATCTTATTCTCTCCATGATTACTGCCTTATTTCCGTGTATTTGAAATCGATGTTCAATGACTTGCTTTTTTTACTTATAAGTTCAAGGAGCTTTTTATTCTCATTCAATGTCTTTTTGGTATCATCTAAATCTATCGTCATCATGTAAACAGGCGCTTTTATGTATTTTATGGAAACACCTTTATTTTTTGCGCACTCATTTAGTACTTCCTTTATCTTTTCCACGCCGTTTTCTTCGTATGTTTTTAGCTCAAGCTGGTTTTTTATGATTACTTTCTTTTTTGTCTTTTTAACGAAATCAAGCAGTTCACTGATAACCTCTTTATTTAATTTTAAGTCTTCTAGCTCATCTTTCCCATTTTTTGAAAGCGTTTCATAGAAATTGAAAAGGGAGCCGTATTTTTTGATAATCTGCTCTTTCAGCTTGTCAGCATCCTTCTTATAGAATTTCTCAATCAACTTTATAAGCCGGTTCTCTATCGACCATTCCCTTAAAGCCTCCCTCTTTTCACTGTCTGTTACTCTTTTTATGGAAAGCTCAGGAGACTGGCCCAATGTGATTACTTTACAGACTAATACATCTCCCTCTTTAGCAACATCCTTAACGTCTCTTACCCACCTCTTGCTAAGCTCTGAAATGTGTATAAACCCCTCTTTTTCCTCGTTTCCTATTGCTACAATTATACCATGCTGCAGCAGTTTTCTTACCTTGCAAATGTATATATCCCCCTCTTTTATTTCCATGTTTACCAGCTAAATGTTTCTATTTATATAAATAAATATACTGCTATTCCTTATAATAGCTATGAAAAAAACCAAAGAAAAGGAGACTATTTTTGCAGGCAGCAAAGTCATAGTAAATAACCAGGCTTTAGCTTCCACTCTTTCTAATAAGGGCAATTTCGGAGCTTTTGTAAACGGAAAACTGGAATTATCAATAGAGGAAGCAGTTTATTTGAATGAAAGAAAAGAGCTTAAAATATACGATAAGAAAGGAAAGGAATTAAAGTTTCATGAATTGCTGGAAATGGCAAAAAAGAAACAAAAAAGGTTCTGGGTAAGATATCTGGTTTTCACTGACCTTAGAAATATGGGTTACCTGCCAAAGACAGCATTTAAATACGGTGGCGATTTTAGAGTGTATAATAAAGGTTCTATTCCGGGCAAAGAACATGCGGAATGGATACTTTACTGCTCTGATGAGCATGATAGTCTGACAATGCTGAATTTTTCGGCAATGAACAGAGTAGCTCACAGCGTAAGAAAAAGACTCCTTATGGGGGTAGTGGACGATGAAGGTTCAGTTACCTACTACGAGGTTAATTGGGTGAGGATGTGATATGGCAAATCTTTTAAGGAAAAAATTGGCTTTGAAAAGGAAAAGCGTGAGAAAAAGCAGAAAGGATGAGAATAAATTTGAGGCCACACTTTATAGAATGATAAACCAAAAGGCTTAAGCGATTTCTACCTTTATTCTTGATATAAGGTTTAAACCTTCTATCTCTTTTGATTTTATAACCAGGAAAAGAAGAGTAGATCCTTTTTTTGCTTTTTCATTGCTTCCTATCTTGAATTTTATTTCCTTTGTTTCTTCGCTGTCTATTATTCTTTCTTCGGAGAATTCATTGAAATAAGAGTCCTGTATCTTGTCATATATTATGGGGAGAAAGTTATCCCTGTCTTCCAGCTTTATTTCAAAAACCAGAGGAATATCAAAGTTGTTTGTTATTTTTACTGTTAAAATAAAACTTTCATCTTCCTTTAAATGTATATCCTTTGCGTTCATCTCTACTGTAAGTTTTGATGAAAGCTCGTCGTTTATTCTTTCTATTATATCCTTTATTTTTCTGGAATAATCGCTTTTTATGAGGAGATTATTTAATGCATGTATCAAGTTACCAGTTCTTTCATTTTTCATTAGAAGGTAGTTGTACACTCTTTCCTTGTCTTCTGGTTCAAGATATTTTGAAAGCGTTTCGCTTATAGTTCTTTTTATGCTTTTGCTGTCGTTTATTGTCAGGTCCATAAGTTTTTCTGGAGCTAAACATATTTAATCCTTTTGTGTATCACTGTCTTGATGGTCGTTTGAGAAATGCAGCTACGCCGCCAAGGTTGAAAAGCTGCTGTCCGTCACTAGAGTCCTTTGATATGAGTTCAACATCAACATTCTTTTCTTTTCCAAGGTAATAAAACCCATTTCTCTTGCTTTCCTCTAATCCTGTAGAAATCAAAAGAGTATCCACATTATCGCTTTCAAGCTCTTTTCTCACTGTTTCTTCGCCGTAAGTTGAAAGGTTGTCGTTTCTGGCTATGCTGCTTAACAGTTTCTGAACGTATTCTTTCTCTATGGTTATCCTTTCATTTGCAAGGATATCCTTGCTTTTTTCAACCAATTCACGCAGCCCGCTTTCATCCGTGTAGCTTATGCTTCTTACTCCTTTTATCAGGTTTTTAAGATTTGTTATAAGATAACCGCTTTCAATGAAATTGTCCTTAGCAGGCCCGGGCCCGCCTATTATTATGCCTTTAAGATCCTTGTTAAAGAACAGGTCCTTTGCAGTATCCGCTACTTCCTTGTAAAAGTCTCTTATCAGTCCTTCTCTTTCCCTTGAGAAACGCATTGCTGACTGTCCTCCCTTTGAGAATTTCCCAGGAACCAGGGATTTAATGTGCTTTAGAACGTCTATTCTTGATCCTTCAAGTGTACCAAATGTTGCTTCCCTCAAGTCGAGAACTATTAAGCCGTATGCGTTTTCCTGGTGATACATCTGCTTTAAAGGCTCCGTTATAAACCTCTGGTCGCAGCGGTAAAGTCTTATATCTGATTTTACAGGAGGAACGATGTCCCAGATCTTTATGTCAGGTTCACCTTCTCTTTCAGAAGTATTGCCGCAGAATATTACCAGGCCGTTTTCAGGAGTGCTTCTTATAAGTTTAAGCTCATTCATTATCTTTTCCAATGCATCTATTACATTTTTTCGGTTATTTCTGTCCTTTATGTTTGTTGCAGTGCTTTTTTCGTCAGCTAACTGCGAACGTATTAAATCTAAGTTGAAACCTCCAGGTACATAGACAGTTACCAGTTCTGTGTGTCTTCCCTTTATGCCTTCTAAGTAGTTTATAAGGTTGAGTATCTCAAATTCATCCATAAAAATCAGCAAACGCTAAACTTTTCTTCTATTATCTTGTTTGTAATTTCATTTATACTTGACAGCTCTTCGTTTATAAAACTGATTATATCCCTTTTCTGGCTTTTATCGATTTTTTCTTCTAGTATCAGGGAAAATGCTATAGGTTTGCTTAAATCATTGCCTATCCTTCCAACCATCTTTATCTGGCTTTTCAGTCCAAATTTATCATATATCTTTTTAGCAAGATCAAATGAAAAAAGACTATATATCTTTCCTATATGATTTACAGGGTTCTTGCCGGCTGCAGCTTCCAATGTCATGGTCCTATTGGGAGTTATCAATCCGTTTACACGGTTTCCCCTGCCGACAGCGCCGTCATCTCCGCTTTCTGCACTTAATCCAGTAACAGTAAGGTAACAGCCGTTTATACCTCTCCCTTTTTTATCCATACCGTTTACTGCAAGTTCTATCTTTCTTTTTTGGCTTATATTGTTTTCATTTTCTAGCTTTTCATTTAGCTGTTTAATGTATGATAATGCAGCTTCTGTTACTTCATTTTTCTTCTTGAAATAATCCTCTTCAGATGAAACAAAGCGGTCTATCATCGCCATAGCTACAGTTATTTTTATCCTGTTTTTTAGCCTTACCCCCATTATCTTTATGTCCTCGCCTGAAAACTGGAATTCTGATTTGAATTCAATTGAATTTAAATAGTTCTCTGTTTTCAATACCAAACTTTCAAGTACACTATAAGGGTAATAACCTACCGCAAATGAGGTATCATTTGAACCTGGCTTTCCATTCCTTCGAAAGGCATCAGTTAGATTAACGGAGCCATTGTTTGTTTCGAACAGATACCTTAACTTCTCCGGATCTAAAAATCTTATATTGTATTTTATCCAGTCTTTTGCCGATCTTTCAGCGATTTCTTTTAATGGAACAGGTTCATTGTTTACAACACCGGTAGCTCTGCCGGAAAAAAGGATCGTTATAGGCTTTATTATTTTTCCTCCATTAAATGCAGGTTGGGTTTCACCTCCTATTACCTCTAATTTGTCAACGTTATGGTGCAGTATCTTACCGAAGTGCTCGATGTAGTATTTAGACAGGTTAACTGAGAATTTCTCTGCTATCGAATCAGCTAAATAATCCGGGTGGCCAAGCCCCTTTCTTTCTACTATTTCTATCCCCTGTTTTTCAATGTTTTTTGCAGTGTTTTTTTCTATAGCTATGAAATTCATTTCAATATTAATTTTTCAGCCGATTTAAACTTATTTTTATCCATTTTCAGTGCAAAAACAGGGAAATAAATAATGTTAAGCAGTATTTTGTAGTACTGTAGAAGCAGCATACCAAAAAAAAAGAAGTGGTCTGGGGGAGATTTGGACTCCCGACCTTTCGATTATCAGTCGAACGCTCCACCGGGCTAAGCTACCAGACCCTAAACTATAATTTATTACTTTATTATTTATATGTTTAAGACAGCTTTGTAAATGATAGTTTTATAATTTTATTTATTATTTCTTTGTTTTTCTTGTATCCTCTGAATTTGTAGCTTTCTGCTTCTTTAATAGAAAGGCTGTGTTTTCCTATTGACATCTTTTGTATAGCATTTAGCTTGTCGTAGCAGAACTCATATATTATAAAAATGCCGTTTTTATTCAGTTTCTTTAACAGATACTTTATACTTTTCTCTTTTTCTTTCCAGTGATGAAAAGAGATAGTTGTAACTATAACATCAAACTTTTCATTAAAGGGAATATTACGGCTGCTTCCAAGTTCATATCTTATGTTTTTTATTCTATTTCTTGTAAATCTCTTTTCAGCTATTTTCTTCATTGAATTGGAGGGGTCAATGCAGTATATCTCTGTATTTTTCATATTACTTAGAAGAAGAGCAAGATCTCCGGGCCCTGCTCCTACATCAAGTATTCTTTTCGGTTTATATTTTTTTATATCGCCTGCTATAAAAGAGTAGAAACTCTTCATTGCCTTTGAGGAGCCAATAGAATAGATCTTTGAGGAAACAAAGCCGAATCTCTCTTCTCCTTTTTCGTAGTAATCCATCTACTTTGTAAGCAGTTAACCTTTAAAGTTTTTAGCTTTGAAATAAAAGTGGACCGAATGGGATTTGAACCCACAGTCTCTCCCGTGCAAGGGGAGCGCGTTGCCAATTGCGCCATCGGCCCATAAGTGATATTTAATAATAGTTTAAAATAAAAGCTTTGCATTCTTGAGATGATTAAACTATGGAGATATTAAAAGTTTATAACCTAATACTTTCTTTATATTTTTTGGTATGAAGATTATTAAAGATAAATTCACATTTGACGATGTGCTTCTGGTTCCAAAGGTTTCTTCTGTAAATTCAAGGTGGCAGGTCGATACTTCTACCAGTATTTCGGATAAAATAAAACTTAGCATACCATTAATAAGCTCAAATATGGATACGGTTACAGAGCACACGATGGCAATAGCTATGGCAAAGATAGGAGGGGTCGGCATAATACACCGTTTTAATTCCATAGAAAATGAAGTTCTTGAGATAACAAAGGTAAAGAGAGAGCAGAACATAGTCATAGAGAAGCCTTATGTTGTGGATAAAGATTTCACGATAGGAAAGGTAAGGGAGCTTGTAAACGAAAAAAAGGTTACCAGCTTTCCGGTTGTACAAAACGGAAAACTTATCGGAATAATAACAAGAAGAGACTTTGAGTTCGAGGAAGACATGAACAAAAAGGTAAGCGAGCTCATGACAAAAGATGTTATAACCTCACACAGGGGAATTTCATTGGATGATGCAAAGAAATTAATGTATAAAAACAAGATAGAAAAGCTGCCTTTAGTTGACAAAGACGGCAACTTGACTGGAATGATAACTTCAAAGGATGTAAAGCTTTTGGACGGTTATTCCAAAGCATCAAAGGATAAAAACGGCCGGTTAATTGTCGGAGGCTCTATAGGTATAGGAAGCGATTATTTAGAAAGAGCAAAGGCATTAGTTGAAGCTGATGCGGACTTTATAGTAGTTGATGTTGCAAATGGCTACTTACAGAAAACTGCAGACGTAGTGAAAGAAGTTAAGAAACTCGGTGTAAGTGTAGTTGCAGGAAACGTTGCGACCAAAGAAGGCGTTTTGAACCTTAAAAAAGCAGGCGTTGACTGTGTAAAGGTAGGCATAGGCCCCGGAGGAGCATGTCTTACAAGACCCGTAGCAGGCGTTGGTTATCCTCAATTAAGTGCTATAATCGAATGTGCAAAGAACGGTGTTAATGTAATAGCAGACGGCGGAATCAGCAAGTCAGCAGATTTTGCAAAGGCAATTGCTGCAGGCGCAGATGCTGTAATGATTGGAGGGCTGTTTGCCGGAACAGATGAAAGTCCTGGAGTCGTAATAACAAAAGAGAATGTAAATTACAAGTTTTACAGAGGCATGGCTTCAATAAACGCTTTTTCAGACAGGGCATTAAAAACAGAGGAAGCAGCCGATTTAGAAGGTTACACTCCGGAAGGAACTGAAACTCTTATACCCTACAAAGGCAGTGTTCTAAAGATAGTAAATAATCTTATTGGCGGGTTAAGGTCATCAATGACTTACCTTAATTCTAAAAACCTGGTGGAATTCAGAAGAAATGCAGAATTCGTGCTTTTGACGGATGCAAGCAAAAGGGAAAGCAAATACAAATGATTTAAATAGCATATAACTATTATTATAATATGCAGAAAAAAACAAAAAGGAAGGCAAATATCAGCAAAACCAAAGCCGTAACTAAGACTACTAAAAAGAAAGAGAAAGTTCATTCGTTTTTCGAGCTGTACCTGCACGGCCTTGCTGGAGTAATAGGGTTAGGAGTATTAGTTATCCCACTTTTCGTTGCTTTGGTTTATGGAGGTGCATTCTCAATATATCTTGTTATTGGTGCCGGATTCCTTGCTCTTTTGATTGCAATGCTGATATATGATATAAGTATAACGCATAACCATGATCCCTATAATTTTCTTAAAAATACAGTTACAAAAGAATATTCATTCCTATTTGCATTTCTTCTTCTGGTTTCATTTATAATAACCATAACTGCTGCAGGCATAGCTTCTGTCGGCGAGCTTTCCCTTTTCTTTGGATTAAGTCCTTTCACTTCAATAGCAATTGTTGACATTATTTTCGTTATAATGTGGATATTGATGTTCTACAATAAAGCAAGAAGGACTTTAAATTTTGCGGGGGCATTAAAAATATTCTTTATTCTGCTGCTTATAGTACTTGGATTAATAGCCTTCTTCTCAAGTAAGACAGCCGCTCCTGCAGGAGTACAAATTTCCTATGTTCTACCGGTTTCAGCGCCTTTATTCCTGTTTGGCTTACTTATATTATTATGGATGTACGGTGGCTTTGAAGGGGCATCGATTGTTTACAAAGGTGAAAAAAGAACTGATGTCGCAAAGGCCTTATTGGCTATAATAATAACTGCTATAATACTTTTTGGGCTGGTTCAGGCTTTTGTTTACGCAGCAGAAAACTCAGCAGCAGTCGGCAAACTGATTTATCCGATACTGTCAAGCGTTCCCACTGCCAACATATTCACTGCAAATATACTGTCAGCGCCATTTGGCATTGGCGTTGAATACGTTATGGTGGCATTGTCAATAGTAGTGATGTTATTAACAGCTTTTGCGTTAATTAATGCTTCAAATAGAACCTTAGATAACGTGTCAAAAGATGGCTTGATGCCCTCTTTTCTTCAGAGAGATGAAAACCTTAAGCTTCTTATAACTGCAGCCGTTCCAATCGTTTTAATAACTATATTTGCACCTGTAATCGTTGATTCAGGCGTTTTCAGTTATCTGTCGCTGATAATAATAAGCGCGCTTGCATTTGCAGCAGCGTTCGTTTTCTTTGCATTCGGGTATGGTTACGTTTATTCAAAAAAGAGGGATTATTCACGGGCCTTATTCGGTTTCTTTGTTTTTGCAGTTCTTTTGGCAATGCCTGTTTCAACCTTACATCCTTTCTTGATAGGATTAATAATAATCCTTATAGTGGCGTTTATAGGCTACGCTTTGATAAAATAAAGTTTTTATAGTAGATAAGTTCAAATAAAGTCAATATATGGTAAATGTAAGGTTGAAACAGGCATTGGCATTGTTTATAGCCATAGCTTTCGTATCCTCGATCTTTTTTTTCTTTCCACATGTATCAAGCACAGCGCCTATAACTTACGCTATTGCTGTACCGGCCAGCGTATTAAGTCCAAATTCCTCATATATCGGCAATCCGATATCAGTCCAGCAGGGTGTGCCTGATGATATGATAGCCTATTCTTCGGCAGTGCCCGTTTCTAATTTAATAGCGGATAACATATCGAATATGTTACAGTTTACGGAAAGCATGTTAAATCAGGAAAATATCTCATACAATATATCAAATGGAGATATACAGTGCCTGTTTTCAAAGCAGTTTACTGAACCATTATGCGCTAATCCAAGTGAAGGTACTTCATGGTTTCTTATTCAAGATGGTTCAAACACCCCTTTATTGCCTTCAGATGTTAAGCTTTCGTCTATAAATTCAAACTCTACATTTATACTTGTATTTTTCACATCCGGAAATTCTTCAAGTAATTCAACTACAATTCCGAGGATTAATTTGAATTAGTTGGCGCAATGATGAAATGAACACCTGCTGAGCCTTGCGATGAAGATTAGGGTAGCTTCTGAGCGCTTTTATTTCATAAATAATGTTTATCAAATACGTTTAAAATTTACTTGCCGTAATGATAGAATGAAATCTGAATCAAAAATGGAAAACATAAATATTAGAATGGTTAAAATAACAATATGTTGATGGCGTATAAATTCAAGTTGTTTCCTAATAAAGAACAGAAAGAAGTGAATTCAAAATACTTTGGATACAGTATATTAATTCGGAACAAAGCTTTAGGATTGAGGGAGACTCAAGGGGTATTAATTATTTAGGGGGGTTATAAAATAGATATGGCTAAGAAAAGTTTAGGGGTAAAGATAAATGATCAGTTACATGAAATAAATCTTGGGTATGTCAAATCTTTTCTCATAGAGTCTAAAAACGGTTTGATACTGATAGATACAGGTTTGCCAAATAGCGAGAAAAAAATAATCGCATATATAAATAGTATAGGCAAATCTGTCAGTGATATAAAATACATTCTGTTGACGCATTCCCACATGGATCATTTTGGAAGTGCTTACGCATTGCAGAAAATGAGCAACGCTCACTTAGGAATAAATGAAAAAGGTATACCGTATGTTGACGGCACTAAAGGTATTTTAATGCCAGTATCAAATTCAAAATCATTTAAGAATAAATTTTTTGTGCATTTACTGCCCATAATGGCTAAGTTTATGAAACCAAAGTATGTAAAACCTGATATGAAGCTTAAAGAGGGAATATTCCCAAAAGAGATGGGCGTAAACGCAAAGATAATAGAAACGCCTGGGCATACAAAAGATTCTATCTCTATATATCTTTCAGATTCAAAAACAGCAATAGTCGGGGACTTACTGCAAGGGACTGATAAAAGACTGGAAACACCCCCCTTCTTCGAAGATTATATCTCCCTTATAAACAGCATTAACAGAATAAAGGAGTTAAAGCCAGATTTAATATGTGTTTCTCACGGAAAGGACCACAATGTAGATGATATTTTCGTTTGATTTTTATACAAAATTAAAAATCAGTAAATCCCCATTTTTCACTACTATTTAAAGTATTTTAATCAAAATTACCTGAATTATTTATGTATTTACATAAATCAGCCCAGTCAGCTCTGGAATACATGATGACTTATGGCTGGGCTATCCTAGTAGTTGTAGTTGTTGCAGTGATTCTCTACAGTTTAGGAATATTTAATCCCTCTTCAAGCATAACAACAACAATAACAGGCTTTGCAGGCTTGGGATCTCCGCAGGCAATCTGTTATTCAAACGGGAATCTAAACCTAAGTTTGGGCGATTCAGTAGGCTATCCAATAAATATACAGAGCATAACAGCAACCAATTCAACAAACGGAAAAGTTTCAATAACCCCGG
>JAMCSP010000010.1:20055-52308 GCA_023378865.1 Candidatus Parvarchaeota archaeon
AAGACAGACGTATTATACGGATTTGCAGCAGACTGGCACCAGTTCGTAAACAATGAATGCACTGCCAAGGTTACTGATCCATCAGGAATGATAATTACAGGCATATCCAATTCCTCCACTTCCTACATTGTACAAAAGAAGACATACAACATAACATTCGCTGAAGAAGGTCTGCCTGCAGGATTCTCATGGACAGTAAACTTCAAAGGAACAAACTATTCAACTACCAACAAAGATAACAGTCTAATTTTAACAACATACGCATTTAATACCCAGTACCAGTTTTACAATGAATCTTATACAGAAGACGGCTGCAATCTGCTTTATAGACCATACCCTTCATCAGGCAGTTACAATTCAGTAAGCGGAAACGTGACAGTAACGGTTCAATATTATGCATATTCGAATTCATGTACTCCTTTCACAGTAGAAACAGGCTCCAGATACAGTTCTTTAAGCTTTAAATTCACAGTCCCTTCGGATTATTCCTCTAATAACCTTGTTCTATTGGAGACTTCAGGCAGTGCTGCTGATAACATAAACAGTGTAACTCTTCCACCCAACTGTCAGATACTAAATGAAAGCGAAGATATAAATGGTTATAGCGGTGTCTTCTCCGCGGTTTGCATCGAACCTGCTGGCTCATATTACATCAACACAAGCAGTAGTTACAGTTATATTGCTTCCGCTGCCTACATACTCAACGGCACGGATTATTCACTGGCATCTAACATGACAGAATACACAGGTTATTCTTCAGAGCAGCTTAACTCCACTTTAAGCAAGCTTTACCCTATGACAGTATGCAATGTAGGTGCCGGCGATGGCTTATCCGTTGCTTACAAGACAGACGTATTATACGGATTTGCAGCAGACTGGCACCAGTTCGTAAACAATGAATGCACTGCCAAGGTTACTGATCCATCAGGAATGATAATTACAGGCATATCCAATTCCTCCACTTCCTACACTTTGCCTTGATTTTTATAAAAAATTGAATTTTATTTATTTCCAGTATTCTTTGGTTTCTATGTAATTTTTTTCTGCTTCAATTATTTTATCTATAAGCTCATCTTCATTTTTGCTGTATGAAGATAAAATCCTACTAGCTGTTTTGGCGCCTATTCCATAAGCGGAACTTACTATGCATGCCTTTTTATCATAGCCTAAGTATAATGCGCCATTTTGTTTAACGCTTTCAAAGAGTAACTGCTCTTCTTTGTTTAATTTCTTGTTTTTAAATGCCTTCTTTAATATCTTTTCATAGATATCCTTTTGCTTCATTTTGTAGAACCCTATGTACCTTGCTTTGCATTTTGGACATTTTATCCCGTCTGTATTTTTTACCAGCATGCTACCTATCTTGTATCCGCAGTTCATGCACTGCATGAGTATCTCCGTGTTCTCTATTCTTTCAAGAACAAGCTGTCTTAGTACTTTCTTTGCCTCTTCTGGCTTTATTATAGAACCGCCATAGCTGCTTTCCAGCCCTTCATAAGTAAGTGGTGAGGCTTCACCCTTGTTTACAATAACTTCTATTTCCCCTTTATTTATCCTATTAAGTACGTCTTCAGCAGACTTTACGTCTATTTTACTGGAAAAAATCTCTTTGAAGGTTTCTTCCTCCACTACACTGTTATCATACATTTCTACAAGGCTTCTTAACCTCATCTTTGTAAAGTCTGCGTATTTGTTTATAATTCCGAACCTTTTTGCTATATTAAGAAATCTATATTCATACAAGGAGGTTCTCTTTATGCTTTCTTTTATTCTTTTTTCAATATCATTTAAATTTACAAGCATGTCCTTTATTTTTTCTGCTGGTATGAATGTTTTTATCATTATCCTATAAGGATCAACTTTGCTTAGAACGCTTTCGCCGATTATTTCTGTTATTTTAGAGGTTATTGCCTTTGAAATTGCCTCATTTGTCATGTTTCCAAAAGTGGAATGGATTATAGCATAGTCCTCAACTTTTTCTATAACTATTCTTTTTGAGTTTGGAATTATGAAATTTTCTTTCTGTTCCTTTAAGACTGAAAACTTGTCAGAGTATTTTTCTCTTAAATCAGCGGCTTCCTCAGCCACGAATCTATAGACTGGCATTAGTTCTCCCTCCCATGCAGGTATGGCTCCTACGCTGCTGTTTGTTCTTACGACTTCAATTTTCTGGTTTTCTATTTTTATTATTTTCCAGTTCTCCCCGCGCATTATAAAATTGTTTCCTTCTTTCCCATTTTCAGCTACGAACTCCTCATCCAATACCCCTATTTTTTTATTGAGTTGGCTGTCTATAACAATGTAGGTTTTTCTGTCGGGAATTGAGGATATGTTATTTATATAAAAAAGCAGACCTTTCTTAGTTCTTATAAGCCCCTCCCCATAATATCTAATCATGAAATGCTTTATTAGAAAATCAATTACTTCTTCAAATTTCTCTTTTTTCAGTTCTCTGTAAGCATAGCTCTTTTTTATTATCTGGAATATCTCATCTTTTTTCTGTACTCCGTCTATTATCAAGCCAACTATCTGATGTGCAAGGATATCCAAGCTTACTTTTGGCAGCGATATAACTTCAAGCTTCCCTTTTAATCTGCAATTATCTATTGACTTGCTCTCTAAATAATCATCTATGTTTATTGTAACAAGCTTTCCTTTTGCTATTCCCATCTGGTTATGGTTTGATCTTCCTACTCTTTGTATAAGCTTTACTACCTGCCTTGGCGACATGTACTGTATTACCAAGTCCACATTTCCTATGTCTATACCAAGTTCCAAAGAACTTGTAGCTATCATAACGTCTATTTTGCCTACTTTGAATGCGTTTTCTATCTCTGTTCTAACTTCCTTTGAAAGGGAACTATGATGTACTTCCATTTTTTTGTCTTTAAGGAATTTGCTTAACCTAGAACCTAAAAGCTCAGCAGTTTCTCTAGTGTTTGTAAATATTATCGTCGACTTGGAGTCTTTTATTTCATCGCTTATGTATCTTAGGGAGTTTGCAACAAGTTTGCTCACATTCTCCTTTGAAGCTACTTCTTCATCCTCTTTGTTGAAACTAGGGTAAGCAACTTCAATATCGTATTTCTTTTCCCCTGGAAATTCAACGCTTTCTTCAGCCGATAAGTATTCTTTCGTTTCATTAAAATCTGCTATTGTTGCGCTTATTCCTACTACCTGGAAGTTTGAAATTCTGCGAAGTCTTTCGAGACCCACTGAAAACTGGGTTCCTCTTTTTGATTCCATCAGGCTTTGGACTTCGTCTACGATAACATACTTTAAATTTTTCAATTTTTCCACTAGTTTCTTGCTAAGCATCATTGACTGAACGGTTTCAGGCGTAGTTATAAGACAATGCGGTGGCATTCGCGATTGATTTGCTCTTTCATATGCAGTTGTGTCTCCATGCCTTATATCGACTTCGATCCCCATTTTATTGCTTATGGTTATTATGTTTTTGAATATGTCTCTGTTTAGCGATTTCAATGGCGTTATGTAAAGAAGTTGTATGCCTTCCGAGTCAGGATTTAATTTGTCAAGCAAGGGTAAAAAAGCTGCAAGTGTTTTTCCGTATCCTGTCGGTGCCCTGAATATAATGTTCTTTCCTTCCTTTATCTTAGGTATAACTATCTTTTGTATCTCTGTAAGGTCAGTAAATCCAGCTTCCTTTAGTACCTTTTCCAGTTTTATTGATATGCCTTCCATTATGTATTTTATCCTGCGATAATTTTATGCCGTGTATAATTTATTAATACCTTTCAAATGATATATTGCTATGGATAAGTTTAAAAAAGTACTTGATAGGGCGTATTCTGTGTTTGTGCCTTCTCAAAAAGAGAAAGCTAAGCTCGATAAAACCGCGGAAGAATTGATGAGTCTGTTAAATAAAAATGCAACCAATAAGCAAGCGAACGTTGAGTTCAGATTTAGCGGTTCTTATGCAAAGGGGACATGGATAAAGAATGAGAGCGATATAGACATACTTGCAATTTTCAATTCAGAAGAGGAAATGAAAAGTTTGTCTTTCTTAGTTCCGAAAGGCTTTATTCCTACTTTTGGTACAAGGAAATACTTTAAGGGGCTGTTTAATGGGATAAAAGTAGAAGTCGTTCCAGTACTTAGATTTTCTGACGTAAACTCAGTAGAAAATTCTATAGATTTATCAGTTCTTCATGCAAATTACATAAATGCTTCTTTGTCCAGTTCACAGAAAAAGGATGTTATAATATTAAAGGCCTTTTGCAAGGCTAATAACTGTTATGGCTCGGAGACATACATGCATGGGTTTTCAGGTTATTCATTGGAGGTAATGGTAAAGGAATTTGGAAGCTTTATGGCTTTGGTGGAAGCAGTTAATTCGTGGAAGCCGCCCGTTATAATTGGGAAGGCTTTGAATAAAAACAGTTTTCCTATTTTTATTCCTGATCCAACCAATATAAAAAGAAATATATGCGCTTCTGTGAATGAAGAAAACCTGTCGAAGTTTGTTCTTTCTATGAAGCTTTTCTATCTTTCTCCCTCGTTCGATTTTTTTATAAAGCAGAGCATTAAGAAGCAGGTGCTGAAAGAGGCTAAAGCACGCGGAACAAAATTATTTGTTTTTACCACAAAAATAATGGAACCAAGGGATGTTTTTCTTTCAAAGTATGTAAAGAACCTGGATAAACTGGTAAAGGAACTTAAAGCAGAAGATATAGAGATATACTCCTTTGATGTTGATTTTACTGAAAAAAGCGCAAGTTTGTTCCTTCAAGTTAAAAATACCCCTAAGACAAAAACTAAAATAGTATATGGCCCAGAAGTCTTTTCAAATGTTGAGATAGTCAAAAATTTTATCAGGGCGCATAAAAATGTATTTATTGCAGGAAAATTCATCTGTTATGATAAAAATTACAATGTTAAGGATTTCAATAAATTTATATTGCTTAAAATAAAAGAATATATGTCTCCCAAATCAATATCTATTAATTGATGCCCGAGTAGCTCAACGGCAGAGCACTTGGCTGTTAACCAAGGCGTTGCAGGTTCGAATCCTGCCCCGGGCGCTTTAAATTTTAATGGCTGTTTTATAGTGTTGGAAATATTTATATATTAGTAGTAATCAAATAGAAAATATGGGATTGTTTGATTTGATCAACTTTGCGGCTGACAAAGCATATCATAAGTATAAAGACTCTAAATTAGAAAGCGCAATGGATGCTATTTTAGATTCTCTGGATTTAACAGCAATAAACATAGAAATTTTGCCGTATACTGAAGGACAGGATAAGCACAAGATAAGAGGAAAGGTCTACAAATTAAGTAAAGATGAAGTACTTAAATCAAGTGCGACTTATTTTTTGACAACTTCTGATTGGCTTTTAAAATCATGCATATCCGTAAATTATGATAAAACCTACGAGGCAGCTTTACATGAAAAGTCAGGTTACTTCTATCAGAATTTTGTTAAAGGATATCCGGATCCATCTAAAAATTACAAAGAAAAATATGGCTCAAGTCCGGCCATTACTGCTTTATTTTTGTATGTCCCAGAAGATAAGGTAATGCTGGCAATTCCAAAATTCATAAGAGACGAGAAGACTGGTAAGAACCTATTGTCAAAGAGGGCAGCTTCTGAAGAATTTGATAAAATTGAAAAGTTAAAAGTTGAGAATCCAGAAAAATTTGAACATCTCCTTTCAAATTTCTATTACAGGGCAAAAATGTTCTCGTATAAAGTTGCAGAGGAATTAAAAAGCTACGATAAAAATGATCTAGGAAATGCATTTAAGCAATTCCAGGAAAAACACGGCCCTGAAAGTGAGATAGAATACACTTTCTAAACTTTATAAAACTAATTAACGTCTAAAAAGGATAAATATCAACATAAATTATAACTATTTATGTTGACTAAGAAGGCACAGATAGTTATAGGTATAGGAGTTATTATATTATCCGCTGCATTTCTTTTGGTAGGTGTTTATTTTGCTAATTTACAGGGGCTTTTCTTCCAAAATGGCGCAAGGTCTTTGCAGTTATTCGCTGACAACATAGGCTTTTCAATAAATTCTCTTTATAGTGCACCTTCATCAATGTCTATTACTTTGGCAGGAAACAATTCAATGTGTACATGGGACCCATCGATAGCAGCTTATACCTGCGCTGGCGGATCTAAAGTATATAATGTATCCTATGCTAATGGCCCTACTCTAGATTCCGGTAAAAATGTGTTCAGTGTTGCTCTTTGTTTTATGATAGGATACGGTTTTGGAGGGGTTGGTGGTTCGGAAGATACTGCAGAAGAATCCGTTGATACAGCTGCACAGGTGACAAAAGATGAAGTAGCAACCGGATTAGAATCTGCAGGAGAAGAGTCAGCAGACTTAGCTGAATCTACTGCAGAAGAGTCGGCAGGACAGGTTGCACAGGAGGCTGGGCAGGGGCCTAAAAGCAGTTTATTAACTAGAATAAAAACTGCAATAAAAGACAGGATAATTACAGACATAAAACAGCCTTTTGTGCAGGATTTACCCGAGGATTCTTTGCTTTCCAGCAGTCTTTCAAATATAAGGGATATCCTACCAAGTATGAAAGTATTTATACCAACTGCTGTAGCGTCCCTTTCTGTAGCCTTGGTATCCGTTCCTATAATAGAGGCTTGGTTTGGTACTAACAGTGCAAATCTTAATACTTTCGTTACTAAGGGAATTTATATAAATGGACAACAAGTTGGAGCTTTAACCGGACCATCTGTATCGATAAGCCAGCAGATAGCTTCGGCATATCTCACGCAGGCCCCATTGCCATTCAAGTATGCTGCGGCAGACTACGTATTACAGCAATACTCCCAGTTGTTATCAAGTGAACAGACATTAAACTCCTTGCCATCAGGCATCGGAAAGGATACTTTGATTCTTTTTGCTTCAAAGCAGGTTGCTGTAAAACAGGATGTTTTATCCGAACTTTCTAATTCAGCATCTACAGCGGCTTCAAATAATCCATATGGGACTCCAATTTCTGGCGTTTCCGCCCCGGGTAGTTTAAGTTCTTCAAGTTCATTGGTAGGCTCAGTGTCATTGTCGCAAAGCGGAAGTGATCCATTGCTGTCTATTCCATTTTTCCTTGCACAGAATGCATTTCTTGTTTATGCTAGAACTGCCAGCTGCTTAAGTCTTCCATCCCAGCCTTTGAATGTAAAGAATTATAACTCAGCAGGATCTGCATTCTCGTCGTTATCTTCTGAATTAGGCGCAGCTACTACCCTTGTAAATTTATATACAAAAGTGAATAGCGTTCTTCCTTTAGGAACATACTTTGTAGGATACGGTGGTGAAATATACCTTAACGGCCAGTCAAGCGGTAGGCCAACGCAGGTTACCAGCCCTTTGATAACAGATATGAATGACATGTGTGAGCTTGCACAGACTGCAGCAGAACCTGGGCAGAATTTAAGGACTCTTATACAGCCAAGCGGTAACGGTTCTATTTCATTTTCAATATCTCAGGGACTTTATAATACTCTTTGCTCACCAAATAATGCTTTGTTTCCACATACGCTGCAAACAGAACTTAACAGTCTTTTTAATTCAAAGGCAAGCACTCAAAATATAACTATTTTGTTACCGCCTGGAGAATCATTGGCCATCTCTAATCAGAAAAACAATGTAAACCTGTGCATATACAGGATGCTTGTTGATTCTTTTGGTTCTCCAGTAATAGATACAAACAATTTCAATAATCCCTCATTTAATGTTACTGAATATGGCGCACCAGTTTCATGCGTTAATATTACAAATTTAAGTGATGGAAAAGTCAATATAGGTTTAACTCAAAAGGAATTATTAGAATTGGAAAACATGAGAAATAATCCAGATTTCTACATAAACAATGGTTCATTGTTTGGTTTTTCTGTTCCTTTAATGGATTTTCCAAACCAGTTAACTGCAACCAATAGTTTAGGTCAAAACAGCTTCCTGTCAGCAGGCAACTTTATAGGAGGAGGGCAGCCGGTAATGAAAAAAGACTTCGGGGTGGATTTCCCAGTGGCTTCTTTGATTGCATCTTTTATCGGAAAAAGTATTCCTAAACTTCAAGTCGGCATATCAACATCTTTGGATAATTTCCTGGTTTCCCCAATGATAACTATATCAGCGTATGATACTAATCTTTCATACTACGAAACGGATTATTCAAATGTAACTTTGGAATTTACAAAAACACAGCAAGGCAGCGTGACAGATTATAATATAAATAATGTTTATAATAATTTAGTTTTCGGAGTGTATCCGAATAATCCAAATTCGTTCGGAGGTACTTATTTTTCGGGGAGTTGAATAAACATGGCATTAGTTGAAATGATGGCTTTTTTGAATGCAGGCATACTAATAGTTGCATTTGCCCTGTTGTTAGTGGTATTATCCTTTAGCGTTTCTCAGATAAACAGTACAAGCGTCTTTGCAAACTCAGAATCGGTTGCAGCAGGGATAGGCACAAGATTAATAACTTCTCCAAATTGTTTTGCTTATAAAAACACAATTTCCTATTATAATTCAAGCCTTGATGCTCCAGGCGGGCCATTGTATTCTTCTTCATACACTGAACCGGGAGTAGTAAATATAAATAAATTCATTGAAAATTACTTCCTTTCCTGCATGCAATACATCTATTTTGGAGGGGCAACAGACATTCCTTCCTTACAGTCAGATCTTCAGGCAGCAACAGGGGTTTCATTGACTTTGTTTGATACCCAAAATCCAAACGAGCTTGGTCCAACTGGCTCTTTGTATCTTTCTAATTACAATCAGTTTAATTTTGGAGAAAGCTTTCAGCAGACAGAAGCTTTAATAGAAAAATATGCGCAAGATGCAGAATATGCTGCCATGGGTGCAAGCTTAGCTTCTAGTTTGGCAATTATGATTGCTACTGGAGGGGCTATCCAGTTTAATATAATTCTTGCAGTGGGCCAACACTCCACTACAGAAATAGCACCGCAATATGCTTTAGCATCGATATTCTACTCCGAAAATACATATACTGAAAGTTTTCCTGTAGAGATACAATTTACTAATGCACAGGGACAGCCGACTTTCCAAAACAGCGGCGTATTACAAGTTCAGGTTACTTATGGAATTCCGCCTTACAGTTAGAATGGGTAAAAAAGGCCAGCTTACGATGCTGGATTTGGTTTTGGCACCATTAGCTGCAGTAGTATTAGCAGTATTAGCGTCTGCTTTATTGCATAGCGCTACTGCAAATTTGTTAACGGCGGTAAGCCAGCAGCCAGTTTCATTTTCATGTAATTTTGCTTTGGATACAATGTACAGTACATACTATGTTCATAATGCATTTGCTTTGTCCCAGCTGGCATTAACCAATCCAAGCCAGTATGCTCTTGCGAATTCGAATAAAGAGCAGTCCTTTTCAACGAACTGCAGCGGAGCCTGCGATTCCAATTACAATTACATTCAAAGTTACCTTTATAATTCCTCTTCGCTTTACAGTGATTTTATAGGCTATTTTTCTGGGTTTTCCCTAAGTAATTTTCAGGTTTTGACAGGACAGGAGGCAGCCACATTGAAAGCATTAGGTATGCAGGTCTTTTTGAATCAGATACCTGCAGGAGTTACAGGCACTTCGGAGTGCAGCATGCAGGTTTATAATCCTGCAGATCCTTCGAAGCCTTATACTATTTACGGGGTGATGAATTAAATGCTAAATACTAAAGGACAGGCAAACATGATTGTGGTGCTTGGGATGGTCGCAGCTACAATATATATAATGCTTAATGCCTTTGGATATATAGGAAATGTAGGGCTTAGCTCAAAAATAGAGATAACTGCCCAAAACAGCATCTATCAAACACTCGCTTTAAAAGACTATCTTATGCAGGAAGCGAATTACAATTTTCAGAAAGCAGAGCTTTTTGACGGCTTGACATTGCAGCCGAGTACTCTGGATTGCGGTTATATAAATACCTCCCAATCATTGCCGTTTGTGCCGGTTCCTAAGGTTTATTACTGGAGGAATTTGGCAGGTCAAATCTGTCTTCCAAATAATAATTTGATAGAATACGGCCTTGAAACTCTGCTGAATAAAAATTCATTTGAAATTGTAAATTCATCTAATATAACTATACAGTCTAATCTTGTACTTAACCTTTCAAATCGTAATAGTAACGTGTTTTTCAGTAATTTCTCCGCCCCTTTTTTAAGCAATAAATACGAATTCCAGTACAATACTTCATCAGCTACCTTTTCAATATGCGAATGGTCATCAAGTAGCTGTGTTTATGTTAGCCACAACGTTCCTTTAGGCGTTAATTTTAACCTGTCAAATATGGGTTTTACTTCCATGCCTTTGCAGGATATTGTTTCTGGAGTGATAGACCAGGCAACCGCGGTTAGTGCTTTTTTCAAAGGATCCGGGCTTTCCCCATCAAGCCAATATACATTAATTACATTTCCCAATGGAAACGTGGCAATACTTTACACAAATACAATATCTGGTGTGACTTCATTTTATTTAACCCCTATGCCAAATGAAAATCTATATACACTTAGCAGTGTCATCTCTTATGATACTGCAAACAACATACCAAGTAAAATACAGCTTTTTAACGATTCAAAAAAGGGATTTATTTTTGACGGCACAAATTATACTTTTTCAGTGACTTCGAATACAAGTGGGATATTTACAATAGAACCTACAAATTATGTTATGTTTGGCATACAGCCTCAGTTCGTTTATTACAAATACATTCTAAACAGTATACAGAATTCAGGTACGCAGAATCTTTTATTTCCGAATAACCAGAATCTTTATGTTTCGTATTCTTTGTTTCCGTTGTACTCGCCGCAGGTTTGTGTAAATTATAATGAAGGACAGTACGATTTACAAAATTGCCTCACACTTTCTGATTCCATAACAGGTAATAATTATCTTAGCCAGTTAATGCAGTTAGGAATAGCATTTGTAAATCAAAGTTTTCCAATAGGCAATCAGAAAATAGAAGGTTTTGCACAGTATGAAATAGACAATTACATTTCAAACGCTATAAATGCCGTAAACCTTAAAACCGTATCGGTAAACGGCAAACCAAAGTATGACTGGTATTCTGCTTTGATTCTCCAGCTCGGCTCTCCGCAGGGAACAAGTTATCTTTTGAATAAATTGAACAGAGTAAAGGAGCCGTATTATGGAACTTATATCTACAATTGTGAGCAAAATAGCTCAGATTTAGCTTATTGCAGAAATCTGCTATCTTCTACGCTGTCCCAAGATATTATTTCCCTGCTGCAGCAGCAGATGCCAAAGGAACTAAGCTTCCTTTCCGGCACTAACTTTAATATAAATGTTTTAAACTTATCTGTAAATGCAAGTGAGATAAGTTCCTGTACAAATGCAAGCAATTACAGTGTAAGCTCAAATTACTCGTATTCCGTAAAAAGTTTGCCAGTAAGTGGAAATTTCTCAGAAGAAGTGCTAGGTATACCGATATCCCTGGATTTCGGCTATCAAAACAATCTAAGTTTAACTCCAACTGAAGCATGCGGTATACAGAAATCTCCGTACTCTACAGGCTATCCCGGATTTTCCGAAGCTTTGATAACAAACAATTTAACTTATATTAACTGCGCTCCTGTCATTTCTCAGTTATTCTTAAACCATACCTGCATTGCCAGTTTACAGACAAATAATTATACAATGGAACAGTACCTTAATTCTACTAGTTCAGCTCCAAGTGGCGAATACTGCAGCAAAATGCCGGATGGGCAGTATTTTTGTCCCTATTATAAGGTTTCTAGTTTTTCTTATAAGAACTGGATAACAAGCAGCAATACATGTCCAGATTACTTTGTGATAGACAGTAAAAATTTCACAACTTCCCAAAGCAGTAACTACAGGCTTGTTTCAGTTTATGGAGGGGGCTCGGATTCAGCCAAATTATCATTTTACAACAAGACGTTTGCATTGTACAATGGCTCTTTAAATCTTCCTGTAAATTTCAGTTTTAATGTCGGATTTAATTCAACCGGCCCTTACGCAGGTATAAGTGCTTTCTTTTCAAGCAAAACCGATTTATCCAACAATGTTATTTCTGCTTCTTTCAATTCGGTACAAAATCCAGATGGATTATACAATTATTCTATAGAAACCGATTCGGCAATTCTGCTGGGAGGTTCTGATAGTCATGTCTCTCCAGATACACAAAATGAGCTAAGTTTTAACCGTTACTGCATTGATAACAGCGGCTGCAATCTCACTGCGTACCTTAATTCCAATCTTCAAAGCAGTTTTTACAGTAATTCTACTCAAATTACTTCTGCCGTTAATTTATTAGGTATATCAACCACTTCTAAGCCTTCCTCTAACCTGATAAGTTACGCCTTCGTGAGTAATTATATTCCATCTTATAAACCTGTTGAAAGGGAATTATCTTATGCTCCATCTTCAGAGCTTAATCCTTCCTTAAATGCTTCATTCGGACTTAAAACTAATAATAACACGTATTTCAATGAGATTATTTTAAATCAATCCTCATTTTCCAATAGTTTCCAGCTTTCCGTTAGTCTTAATAGTAATTTCAATTTCGGTTATTTAGTTCCTGGCTACGTAAAGATCTTTGGAGTTTATCCAAATAATAACATTTTGCAGCTTTACTGGTGGAATCAGACAACACTAGGAAACGGCGGTTTGTTGTGGATTAATCTTACAAAAAATGTGCCAAATGAATTGTATATAGTTTATGGACAGGGTGCTTCTTACAATGGAAAGTTTTCTGACAATGGCTCTGAGGTTTTCCCCTTTTTCTATTCTGTAAATTCAAATAGCCAGCCTTTTACATTCCTTTATCCGAATAAAGTGCAGCATGATTTCAATGCATATTACTCTAATACAGGGCTGAATCTTTCAAATACAGAGCCCATCCCTCCTTATGTTTATAACGCTACTTTAAGTCTTTATTCCGAGGAGTTTGCGTGTATAAATGTTAATCCATTTAAGCTAACGCTTCTTAATGGAACTTATTCAGCTTACCCTCCAAACTTTAATATAAATGAATTGTATAATGATTTTAGCACATTATACCCAGATTTAACTATAATAGGAAAGCAAACTTATACAAATTGGCCGTGATTTATGGATAAAAGAAAGGTATCTGCTGAAGTATTGATGATTTCCTTCATAGTCGTATTATCCGTACTTATTGCATATAGAGGAGTAATTCTGCTATCAAATAATAATTTATCCGTTAATTCGGCTGCAAAATTACAGTTAATAAACACATCAAATACTTCTAATCCATTATTGAATCTTGCTAGTTATAGCAATTCAGATCCATTAAGTCTGATAACAAGCAATGAATATGTATCCTCTTCTTCTATTTACTCAAAAAATAATTTTTGGTTCAATGAGAAGTTTTATCCTGGAAATATTTCTTCCTCAAGTGGTTATTCTTGCAGTGCAGTGAATGAGATAATCGCTCCGCATTTATGTCTAAGTTTATTCACTTTCTTTTCGTGCGGAGGCGGTCCAGAGACTTCTACATTTAATAATTTAGTAGGCTATCTTGGTTTTCCACAAGGAGATAGTGGATTTCCAAACAGCGGTGGTGTAAACTATTCAAACCTTTACTCTGCGGTAAGCAACGGGACTTCGCAGAATGTTTATCAGTTACCTTCATCAGAGTTTCCTTATCAAAACTTTATAAACTGGAGCAGTTCAACTATACATTCTTATTCTGGTTTATCAAGTACTGGAACTAATTATATATATGCTATTAATAATTCCTTTACAGGATATTCAAATATAGGTATAACCGGCAGCGTACCAAAAAGCACATTGATAATCCCTGCGGTTTCATGCGGTTCTACTTTCATAAACAATTATATAGATTACCCAGGTTTTGTAGGGACGTTGTACAATATATCGACTTTAAGCGGCTTTACCCCTTCTGTTTTCCTAGCATCTCCTAATGAAAATGGTTATGGCGCATATTATTCTTTTGGGCATATCCTTACTTTAGGAAACGATCCGTGGATAGGTTCCTTCAATTCGCTTTTGGCATATCAGATTCAGTCAATAAGCCCCGCTTTTAATTATACTATGCCATCAGTTGATTATGCGCAGTTTCCAAAGGGAAATAAAGGAGACCTCCAGTACATAAATGTTTCGACTAGTTTTTTAACTCCGCTGTCAATGTCCTATTACGGAGGAAATTCTTCGGGTGTCGAAATATATGTTTCAAATAAAGGCATTTCTTCCTTATTGAATACTTCTGCAGCCCAAACTGTATGTACTGAAGAAGGCCCGCATGGCTCGTGTTTAAGATACGGCCAGGATGTAACGACCACACAAACTGCAGATACTTTTACTTCTCCAGATCTGGAAGGAGCTTATTACCCTAATTATGGCAATGGAATTTACCTTGAGTTTAGGACTGATGGCGTATTCCCCATATGTGCCTGGAATTCTACCATTGATAATACGTTAAGTAGCTGTACATTCGAAAATCCTTTAACCATAAACAATGTTTCTTATGAGAGATTGTGGCTGTCAAATAATTTAAAGAATAACCAGTTGTATAACACTCCATTTATTCCTGGTTATTCAAGTTCTTCCCCCCAAAATAACTTTACATTGACTGCTTTGAATAGCTTCTGCTTTTATGGAGAAAACTTCAATACTAACGACGGAGTTTATACCTCGCCAAGTTACACTAGGATAATACCGCCAACTGCATCTGAAAACTACACAAGTGCAATTGGAACTTGTAATGCATTTTTCAACAATACAAACTGTTTCAGTAAAAGCGCAAGTCAGTATCTAAATTTCCAGGATGGGATATTTGCAAACAACATAAAATGTACTTCAACAGGCATACATGCACAGAACGTTACAGATGCTTGGATTAATTCAATATATATAGCAAATAACGCAGGTAATTACTGCGGTTTATTCAATGGACAGAAGAACCCTTCTAATCCAGAAGCTAACTCTACGATTTTCCTTCAGGGCATAAGCACAAATTGTCCAGAATTTAATGCAAATTCCTCTTCGGTTAACCTCGTTATAACTGTTAAGAATGTTGGTAATACAAAAATAACAAATCCATACCTTGTTGCATTATATGGAAATAACAATCTAAGCACAATATTTTATAATTCTGAAAACAGTCAAAGTATAACCTATCAGTTATACCAGGACTTTCTTTCTTCTATGTCAGCTACAACAGGAGTAATACAGGTAGATTATAATAATAATTTCGATACAAACATGTATGTATTTGATAAAGGTTATCCTTTGAATCCCATTCCACTGGAATCTCTTTTCTCATCAGCTCAAGGCTATGAAAATGGCCCTTTCAATAATTCTTTGTTGGGGATGTGGATATATGCTCCTGGAGATGGCCTTCCAAACAATGTTATAAGAACGTCTAATGCACTGCTTGTACATTCGGATTCCGGCAGTTCAAATGTTCCGGTAATTGAGCCGAATGGTACAGCAACGTTTACCTTGCAAGTTCCAATGTCTCTTTTCAGAGCATTACTTTACGGTAAATACAATTTAAGCGTTTTCTTTGGAAACACCTTCAATGTTACCTGGGGCAGTTCAGACTCTCCAAGCGGCTCGTTAGCAAGCAACATAAATATACAAGTTAATCCTTTAGTCTCATCTTCTACGCAAAATGTTTCTCAGGACCATAACAATGAGATAATGACTAATGGAAGCGGAGCCGTTTCTCCTATCTGGCAGTACATTGTCAGCTATAATTTTAATCTTTCAAAATCGCCAATGAAGGGAATCGGCATATACAGTGATAATCTATCAATTGATGTAAATGCTGTAAATTCTACCTCCAATGCATTAAATGTAACAGTTAATCCTTCTGTTTCCATTACAAATGGCAGTGGCAATTACAAATTGGGGCTTAGTCAGCTAAAAGGTTCTTCGATATCCTGTTTTGTTTCACCTGATAATGTGCAGGACTTTGGCGTTTTTTGGTCTAAGCAGATAGTTTCCCCATCCAATTTGAATTATGCCTTATCCAATAGTCTGTATTATGGAAATGCAAAACAGGCCAGCAATGTATTGATAACAAGCTGGACCGGAATCCTATTCATGCCTTACTCAGACCAAGTAGCATTAAATTACAATAATCTGCCGCAATATTCCTCTGCACTCTCTTCATTTCAGTTAGAAAAGCCTACTCTTAATCAGACCTCTGGTAATTTCAAATATGAAGCATTTGCATATTTTGGAACTGGAAGCGAAAGTAATGTATTTAATAGCCTTTCCAACCTTTATGGGTCCCTTAATTCGACTGTGTCTTCTTTCCCGGTTTCTCTTCCAAATAGCTCACTTCCGTTTAATCTTTTTTCAAATTCAATAGTCAGTGACCCTTCAATATTAAGAATAGTAGGTACTGACACTTTAGTAAATTATTCAACATTTTCGAATAAGCCATTTACATTTTCATTGATTACCAAGGGCTCAATTCAATGTTCTGTAAGTGAATCAACTTCTGTTAATGCAACATTTGAATCGGGCTCTTCGTCTTCAATTTCATCCTGTTTAAGCAATGCAGTTATAAATGGTTCCTATATAAATATCTCTTCTAAGTATGGCCCATTCTTTGTTGATATGTACAATAACTCTAATTTAAACATATCGAATGAAACTTCCGATGGAACAGTTCTTATGGCAGGTAACGAAACCTTATCTGTTCCGTCTAAAAATGGGCTGTTTACGGTGAAATTGCCAATAAATACAACAATTAAAAATGGGATTGCTTTGGTCTTTTCAGTTATTCCATTAAGCAGGCAACTTTCCAATTCAATGTTGTACCTTTATAATATAAATGGAACTCCTTTTAACTGTAATATAGTGAATGACTATAATAATACAGGTAATCTGGGGGTTACTGAAATAAGAGACGGAGAATATTTCCTGCCAAATGGCACTATAATGTGCAATTTGGACAGCGATTTTACATATTTAAGAGCAGTGTTTATTAATCGGTCCAATGGTGCTTATCTGGGAAGCGGTGATATACAATCCGGCTTATCAATACAGAACATAAGCGGGAACACAGGTAAAGGACTTTTGAATATTAGTATAGACGGGGTTCCTGTAAATGCACAAGATCTAAGTATAACTCCCTATTCAAATAGCAACTGTAATACGGTAACGGACAAGGTAGTCTATAACGGAATAGTTCAATACAACTTAGGTTGTAATTTATCAGATGCATTAATAACATTTGACTACAATAATAATGGAAGCTTAACACCGGAGTCAGCCTTTATATCGCCTGCAAATTATAATTCAAATTCTAAAAAGTTTTTATTCATGAGCCCTTCTTCTATATCCGATTCTCCAATTGCGGAGTATAACCTCACAATTCCAAGCAGCGGCATAGGGAATGAACCGATTCAGTTCATTCTATCAAACAATTTTGGAGGATGCAATAATATTAGAGTTGTAGCACAGAGCCCATACCCCTATGCAGAAGTTCCTTTCCAGGTAGTCTCTTCAGGTTCACAGTACTGTGATTATACATTTGTAGGGAACAGTAATAACAGGTATTCAGTATTTGAAAGCAACTCTCCTTCTATTGCATACAGTTCAAACTGGATAAGCTATAACAGTACTCAATACACTGTCCAGCTGTCTACGGCCTTATTTAACGCGGACCTTATAAGTAACTGCCAGTCTGGTTTTGGCCCATGTGTAGACTCCTTTTCCGTAGGCGGAAAAACATTGGGTAATCTGTTGTTTAATAATGTCTCTACCTCCTCTGCTACGATATATCAGTCAATATCCGGCCCAGTTGAGGACTGCTTCACTGTAAGCTATTCCTCTTCGCAAACCGTTGAGTTCCCCGAAACCGGGTTTGGAAGCATAAACTACGCTAACAATAAAATTTATCAGACCAGTACACCTTCGCAATCTATAGACAGCATGTATTGTTTCTATGCCAATTCTCCAATAATTACCGATTCAATATCTGCACAGGGTTCTCCAATAGATTTCAAAGTACAAAACCAGCTAATATCCAATTTCTCTTATTTACAGGGTAGCAATCATGAGGCGTTTTATGTTCCGCCAGCAATAAAAGTAGGTTATAGTTCATACAGCAATGTAAATATAAGCACGTTAAACCCCGTATACTACAATGTTACAACTCTTGATAACATATTAACAAAATGCATAAATTACACCTATATAACCTCCAATATTATGGATTTAAACAGCAGCAAGATAAATGCTGTAAATATCTCGTCTGCTAACATCTTAACTCCAGAAAAGCTTTATTGTATTTATGGAGGTACGCCCTCTTATACTACCCAGTATTCATTGAGTTCAACGAATAACATGAACTCTACTTCATCAGTTGGATTTGCGTATCAGCCCGGAAATTACACAAATGGACAGGGCACCTTGTATGATTCTTGTTTGGGATCCTCGGCACTTGCTATATCCAGTTCACCTATCTTTTATTTAAATGGAAAAGAAGAACCATACAGCTTTTCAAGCGCCGAGAACTACACAATGGCCCATTCTGCAGCAAATGGCGGTTTAGAGATGCTTTACAGTCCGACTGGAGGCGTGTTCATAGACAGTTGTCCTTCTAATAGCACAATATTAAGTTATAGTACCTGCACAAAACCTGTGGCAGTTATTCCTTCAAATGGTTCTTATGACAGTATTGAAGCTATACCTACAGGTAAAAATGGAAATCTTTCGTTTGGCGGGGGTTGTTATATTGGTACATTAAATGGTAACTCATACAGCTGTGCTCCAACAGATGGAGCCATTAATTACCAGTATAAATCCAAATCTGCATCTTCATCCAGCGTTTCTGTTTCAAAAGTAATAATGAATTCGACAGAAGCGCCAACTTCAACATTTTCACTTTCATTTGATTGCAGTGTAAATGCCTCCAATAACTCTAAATTCCAGTTATCCTCATGCAGTTATCCAAATAGCAAAAATTCCGGGTTATGCTCTGCAAGCGTTTCTTACAAAAGTATAAACTCAACAGCATATAATATAACTGCAATGTGTTCTGCGGTTTCAAATAATTCATTCAAAATAGTTTCTGCTGTAACAACTATCAGTAATCTTAATATTGATGGCTCTCAATCTGAAAAGACGGGTTTGATATCAAATTACATTTGTGGAAATGAAACAAATGTTATACAACACAATGTGCTTAATGGATGGAATTGGGAAGCGTATTCAACAACTGGAAAAATAAATCCAGTTTCAACAACGAATCCGGCAGGAGTTGCAGAGGTAGGAGGATGCGAAGCAGGAAGAGATACATTCCTAACTGCAAATCCAAACATAACCTTAACCAAAAATGGAAGCACTTTTCAAAATTCTTATTCCTGCCAAAGCGGATATACTGGAACTATAACGGCCTGCAGCCAGACTATGTCTTTGTCGCAGGTATCAAATTTGCTTAGTTCTAATCCTAAGTGCTCTTATACAAATACTACTTTGATAAACACAACAATTAAAACAAACACAATAAATGGAAACGGAACTGGGGGTCAGGCAACAGCCTGTAATCCATTTAATAAAGCAGGATACCTGCAGCCTACTTTGCAGGATAATTGCATTGCTTACCATAATCCTGTAATAAATTCAACGACAGCTTCGTACGCGCTTCAGTACATTAATTCAAGCAGTTTAGGTATAGGGCTAGGAGTTATAGGGAATCAATATTCTTTAAACATCTCAATTCCAAATAACAAGCAGCAAAATTTGGTAAAGGATGCATACCTTACAGGATTATCGGAATCCCAGATAGAAGGGCCTAATAATATACTTACTAATATCCTGCCGACTTCCTTATTGGAATCTAATTTGCCAAGCAAGGCACTGTCCATATCTGCGGCTTACTCCTATGATATGCTTAATATACTGATGCTCCAGAACCCGTCTCTGGGGGTAAGCGGAATACCTGGCTTTGTTAATGGAAGCATTTTGGATTATGCTTTAAGTCTGTTTACAGGAGGTACATCGGGTAATTGCGCTCCTCCGTACAACGTAAGCGGCGATGGCATTTTCAGGTTAGGTGAGGGAGAGCTTTGTTCTGGCAAAAATTTGCCTGCAAGTTATAAAGAAGGAGTTTTCCTTTCATTGGGAACTTTAAACGAGGGCCTTCATTCACTACAATTTTACAGTATAGGTAATTCCACAAACGAAGCTCAGCCATCCGCTTCTATATTTGACAGCGTTGGAAATGCCGTTAATTTAAACAGTGCTTGTTCAAATGGCAATAGTAGGGTATTCACTTCAACTTACAGCGGAGGAAAGTGGAGCTTTAATATAACTTCTGATCAACAGTGTAATCCAATAAATAATCAATTGTACGGCTATATAGTTAATTGCCTGTATCAAACACCTGGAAATGAGACTTACACCATAGCTTCACAGTATTATCTAGCGTACAATCTTCCAACAATATGGAACATAAGTTACTCTTTGCTAGTTTCTCCAAAAAGTTACCAAGTCGTTCCTACTCCAGTATATCAAATAAACTATTCAACTGGTTCGATACTTACGCTACAGCAGCCGAACAAGACTATATTCATTGAAAAAGGCTTACCAAGCGGGTACAAATGGTATTTAAATTACAATGGAGTCAACAGAAGCTCTACCGGAAATAGTATTTACTTTTATTCGACTGGTAAAAATGCGTTTAAAACCTATACATTGTCCAATAGCTCTGCAACTTCTGACTGTTATACAACTTATACGCCAACGCCTTCGTCTGGAAGCGTAACATCAGGTACAACCACATATATACAGTTTGCTGGCGTTACAACTTGCTATTCTTACTTCAAACAAAGTGGCTTGCCTACAGGATTAAATTGGAACGTTACATACAATAATATAATCGGAAGCACGTCTATGCCAACGCCTTTGGCTCCTAATTCCGGAGGGGCCGTAAACGCAAACAGTAATTTAGCAATAGAATTTATAACCAGTAATCCTGGAGGATTTGGGGGCAATTTTTCATTTTATGTTTCTAACGTTAAAACAACTTCGGCTGCGTGTACACAAGTTTATGAGCCTTCTCCCAGTTCCGGTTATCTTATAGCTGGAACAAACCAAAGTATAACGTTTTCGCTTAGCTCCAATACCTGCGTTACTACCTTTACTGAAAAAGGTCTGCCAACTAATCAAAAATGGAGCGTTGATTACAATGATGTTATAAAGACGGCCACCATCTCGACTATAACATTTGTAACCAACCCAGGAATTCTTTCATATTCGGTAAGCTCTACTTCTTTAGTTTCCAATGGATGTACTACCTCCTACAGTCCGGAGCCATCCTCAGGCTCTTTGTCGGCAGGGTCATCTGTTAATATAGACTTTTCATCAAAAACTTATTGTATTACTACGTTTACAGAAAAAGGCTTACCGAGCGGAGATAGCTGGTCCGTAACTTATGACAATAATAAAGAAACCTCTACAGGATCTTCAATAACCTTCAATACAAGCTCAGGGTCATTCTCTTGGTCTTCATTCGCTTCGCAAACTACTCCCTCAAGCGGTTGTACAGAGTCTTATAATTCTCCTACTGGCAAAAACACCGCTGGCACTCCCGTTTCAGTGTCATTTTCTGGGTCTATTTCATGCCCTACTACATTTTATGAAAGTAATCTTCCCAGCGGGTATACCTGGTCAGTATCATACGATGGGAAACAAGGTTCAGCCGGCACAGGTTCGCCTATAACCCTAAGTGCAGGAGAAGGCACATTCACTGCCCATGCATCTGTTTCTGGTCTTTCCTGTACAGCTACGAGCATATCTGCCACTGCAGGCAATAGTTATACTTTCTCTAGCTGGTCATGTAATACGTATTTCTACATATGGACACAATCCCCGTTGCCAAGTAGTAGATACACTGAAAATGTCATATTTAACGGCAATTCGCAGACACAAAATTGGGGCAATAAAAGAGTAACTCTTCCTAATGGCCAAACTGGCTTAGAATTCTCGTTTCCAAGCTCCAGCTCAACATCCCTGGATTCATGGTCGGTTAATAGCCCAATAACGGGGACTTGGGGAGATTGTGGTATTGCTACTGGTGCAGATGTCTGGACAGCCACTGTTTCGAGTGGCGGATTATACCCTGGACAAAGCATATATGTCTATTATACTGTATCATGTAATACGTTTGCTTAAAATGGAAACGAAAATGGCCATCATTATTTTGATTATAATAGCAGCAGTAATTATAGCATTTTTGCTGCTTAACAAGCCTGAAAAAAGCACGGCGGCATTGACATTTCTACAAAAGGAAAACTTGTCTCATGTTTTTTCGTCTCCGACATTGTCATTTAATTTTAGCAGTGATTTTTATCTTGTTAACACAACGGGGCTATTGATATCACAGTATTACAATTCTGCAAGATTTTATTATAATTATAATACCTCCGTAATTATAAGTGTAATTCAAAATAAGACGAATAAGAGCTCCGGGTACTTTTATAAACTAATCTATAGCGAATTCAATGATTCTAATTATTCATTCCAAAACATTTCAGTAAAAGGATACAATGGTTTAAAGGTGATATCAGATAAAGCAGGGGCAGCATACGCCCTGGCTTTTATATTTGGCCCAAGCGGTTATTATACAGCCGTATTTATAAGCGATCCTTTTTCGCAGTTTATAAATGTAAGCGATTCCGCATTAAATAAAATATTGCAGACAATAAGTTTTGGCCCATCTCCATACATATAAGAATGTAACCCGTAATTAAATTTATTAAATATAGATTATATGATAGATTATGGAGAAAGTATCTGAAATAGAAATAAGCTTAGATAAAGACTCGAACATAATAATAGGACAGACCCATTTCATAAAAACCGTCGAGGATCTATATGAAGCATTGATAACTTCCTTTCCTGGCATAGAATTTGGTATAGCTTTTAATGAAGCTTCAGGGGACAGATTAATAAGAAAGGACGGAAATAATGAGGAGCTAATAAAGAAAGTGGTAGAGTTCGCTGAAAAGATAGGCGCGGGGCATTCTTTTGTAATTTTGTTGAAAAATGCATATCCAATAAATGTTTTGAATAGAATCAAGCAGGTAATGGAAGTAGTGAATATCTATGCAGCTACCGCTAATCCTTTGAAAGTTTTGGTTTATGATGATGGTAATGATGGCAGAGCTATAATAGGAGTTATAGACGGAAAGAAGCCTTTAGGAGTAGAGAACGAAGCTGATAAAGAAAAAAGGCACAAGTTGTTACGGGATATCGGTTATAAGCGATAGAATATTATATTTGCAGGTTTAGATATTAACAATAAAGTCGGGGTAGTACAGCGGTAGTACGCCGCCCTCATGAGGCGGAGGTCGTGGGTTCAAATCCCATCCCCGACATTTTTATTCTTTAAATTGCATTAATTTACATGGAATATGCATTTTTTTGGGGGTTAATAACGGGATTAGTGGTAATTTCGATTGCTTCTTTTTTTATACTTAAATACCTGTTGAAGAAAAAAATAGAACAGTGGGAGAAGTACGAGATGCAGAAAGCATTGGAAAAAACCGTTAACATACAACGGCCGATACTAAAAGGAAAGATAAGCGAGCAGCTCTTTCCGGTTTTATATGAAAAGGAGGGAGATCTATCCGATTTGAGATTTTTAGGCAACCCGATAGACTACATAAAGTTTGAAGGGCTCTCAAATTTGAGTGAAACCCAGAAAATAAGGATAAAATTTATAGAGATAAAGACAGGCAATGCAAAATTGAATAGCAATGAAGAAGCGGTTAAAAAGGCAGTGCAGGACAAGGAAGTATACTGGGAGGAAATAACTATCTAATAATAGTTATTAATAAGCAAAATCCTGCATTTATAAGCGTTTAAATTTTAGGGTTTACATAATATACTATGGATATTAAAAGGTTTTTTGAGCCAGAAAGCATAGCTGTTATTGGTGCTTCAAGAGATCCTAACAAAGTCGGTAGTGCAGTTCTGAAAAATTTAATAATAACATTTCGTGGGAAAATATTTCCAATTAATCCATTTGTTGATGAACTTCAAGGATTAAAAGCTTACAAATCTGTATTGAGCGTAAAGGAAAAAATAGACATAGCGGTGATTGCAATTCCAGCAGAAATGGTTCTGGGAATATTAAAAGAGTGCGAAAAAGCCAAGATACCGCTAGCAGTAATACTTAGTGCAGGATTTAATGAAATAGGGGGAGAAGGCACGAAAAGAGAGGAAGAAATAAAGAAATTCCTGTCAAAGGCAAAAATAAGGATAATAGGTCCAAACTGTTTGGGAATAATAAATACTGATCCTAACTTTAATGCTACCTTCCTTGATCCAAATTCAAAGGTCATAAAGGGCCATGCAGGCTTTATATCGCAAAGCGGTGCATTGTTAAGCGCAGTAGTTGATGATGCTTCTACAAATAACATCGGTTTCAGCAAGATAATAAGCATAGGTAATGCCACTGATATAAGCGAGGCAGATATAATAGAAAGCTTCAAGACAGATGAAAAGACAAAAGTTCTCGCGCTTTATCTTGAAGGTTTAAACAATGGAAAAGATTTCTTAAAAGCAGGCCAGTCATTTTCTCAGGAAAAGCCATTGCTGGTATTGAAGGGAGGAAAATTTAAATCTACTTCGGGAGCGGTTTCTTCCCATACGGGATCTATGGCCGGAGACTATAAGGCATATGAGCTTGCTTTCAACAGGATAGGAGCAATTTCTGTAGAAAACATAGATGACCTGTTTAATTTCATGAGAGACGCTCCAAACATAAAGGTAAATTCAGATGAAGTTATAATAGCAACAAATGCTGGAGGAGCAGGGGTAGTTACGACAGATCATATATCCAGCAGCGGCTTAAAGCTTGCAAAGTTCAATGATAAGCTTTTGAATGAATTAGCTAAAGCTCTTCCAAAAGAGGCTAACATACATAATCCTGTTGACATGGTTGGCGATGCAACCCCTGAAAGATACAGGGATACATTGGAGATACTTGTACAGATGAATAAACCCATAATAATACTTTTTTCTCCGCAGGAGATGTCACAGCCTTTGGAAACAGCAAAACAAATATACGAGACACATCTAAGGCACCCTTCCGTGCCATTTCTTTCTGTTTTTCTTGGAGGAGCAAGAGTGGAAAAAGCGAGGAGGTTTCTTCTGGAAAGGAGTATGCCGATATATGAATATCCAAATGAAGCAGTATTCATGATTAAGGGCCTGTTTACGTATTATTCCCACAGAGCACAGACATTTAAGCTGATAGCTAAAGAAAAGGCAAAATACAGAGACCTTAAGATAAAAACCGATATTTTTGGTATAGATGCAAAGAAGGTCTTTGATTCAATCGGAATAAAAAGCGCAGATGGAATAAAGTTTACTTCTTATAAAGAACTGGAAAAAAGTGCGGAAAAGATAGGTTACCCGTGTGTTTTAAAGATAGAATCCAATTTTCTTGCACATAAAAACAAGGTAGGCGCTGTAATAGTGGGGATAAAAGACAGAAAAGCATTAGAGGATGCATTTATGAAACTTTCAAAGATAGCTAAGGAGCAGAAGATAAACAAGGCATCATTCGGGCTTTATGAAGACGTAAGTAAATTCGGAGAAGATAAAATGGAAATATTGGTAGGTGCACACAGAGACCCACAGTTCGGCCCTATGATTGCAATAGGCTTAGGCGGGATATTTGCCAATGAACTCAATGAAACCACATTTCTTTTATCACCGATTTCCGATCAGGATATAGACGAGTTAAAGGCTTCAAAGATAGGGAGGATAATAAGCGAATTTTCAAGCGAAAGCGTTTTCAATGAATTGACAGGGTATCTGTTCAAATTGGATAAACTTATGACTGCAAACAATAACATAAAGGATATAGACTTAAATCCAATAATACTGTTTAAAGACAAATTGTTCGCAACAGATTTTAAGATATTTGTTTAAAAAGCTTTCCATCGTTTAAAACTATTTAAGCTAAAAATACTAATCTAAGTTATGGCTTTAAAATTGAAAAGCATTGGTTCAACTTACGGTTTAAAAGTATACACCGACAACGGAACTTACTTTGGAGAGATAGAAGAGGCAGTTCTTCAGGATAACAGGATAGTCAGTTGGAGAATAAGGGCCAGCTCATCCTCTAACCTGTCAAAAATGATAAAAGGAGCAAAAGGCGCAATAATACAGCACAGCCTTGTAAGAGCAATTGGAGACATATTTATAATATCAAATATAGTGACTTCGCAATCTGAGCCTGAAACTTCAGAGGCGGAATAAGCTTTTAAATTGGGAAATGCTTAACTTTAAGTTTTAGTAGAACGTAATATTGTTTATGGATAATAACTTCAGTATCTCTTTTAAGACCACAGATGATATAAAGATCCCTCCAAAGATAGTGGACCAAGTGATTGGTCAGGAGGCTGCAGTAGAGATAATAAAGAAAGCAGCAATACAGAGAAGAAACGTTCTTTTAGTTGGAGCACCAGGTACTGGTAAAAGTATGCTTGGCCAGGCTTTGTCACAGCTATTGCCTGCTGAAAAGCTTGTAGATATACTTGCATTTCCCAATCCAAAGGATGAAAATGAGCCTACTATAAAGACTGTTCCTGCAGGAGAAGGGAAAAGAATAGTTAACCAGGCAAAAGCTAGAAATATGTCCGCATTGGGCGGCGGCAACAACATGATAGTTTTCCTAGGTTTTATAGTCGCTTTTTTTATAGCTACATACATAGTCAGTATTCTGGTTTCTGATCAAAAAAATCCAATACTTGCGGCCGCAAATCAAATCTCAGGCACTTTATTCATAATAACGATGCTTATAGGCTTTCTTTTCGTTCTTTTAATGTATAGGCTTGGAAGGACGTCTTTAAAGGCCAGTGTACCTGCGCCCAAACTTCTGCTTGACAATTCAGGTGCAAAGTATGCACCTTTTATAGATGCTACAGGTGCAAAAGAAGGAGCATTGCTTGGTGATGTTCAGCATGATCCATTTCAATCAGGTGGGCTGGGTACACCTGCTCATGAAAGGGTAGTTCTTGGGGATATACACAAAGCTAACGGAGGGGTTCTTTTCATAGACGAGATAGCAAATCTTTCACCGGAAACCCAGATTCAGCTGCTTACTGCGATGCAGGAAAAGAAATTAAGTATTACTGGGAGAAGTGAAAGAAGCGCAGGCGCGATGGTAAAAACAAATCCGGTTCCATGTGATTTTATACTTGTAGGAGCGGGTAATCCAAATACTTTAAGCGAGATGAGCCCTGCTTTGCGTTCAAGAATAAGAGGTTACGGCTACGAAATCTACATGAATGAGACAATGCCGGATACCATAGAAAACAGGGACAAAATAGCAAGATTTGTTGCACAGGAGATCAGCAAGGACACTAAAATACCTCCTTTTTCAAGGGATGCTGTCGTTGAAATATTAAATGAAGCTAGAAGAAAATCCAATAGGAAAGAATCTTTGACTTTGAAGCTTAGGGAGTTAGGCGGTGTGATAAGGGTAGCGGGAGATATTGCCGTAGAAAACAAGCATTCTATTGTTACAAGAGACGATGTACTAAAAGCAAAGAACTATGCAGGCTCATTCGAGCAGCAGATTGCTGCAAGATACATAAAAGAAAAGAAAGATTACGATGTTATACAGGTAAGTGGATCCAGAGTTGGCAGGGTAAATGGCTTAGCTGTAATAGAGAATTCAGATTCAGGTTTGATGCTGCCAATTGAAGCAATAGTCACAAAAAGCATGAGAAAAGGATCTGGAGAGATAATTGCGACAGGTAAACTAGGGGAGATAGCACAGGAAGCAGTTAAGAACGTATCTGCAATCGTTAAGCTGTATGCAAACAAGCCTCTAACGGACTATGATATACACATACAATTTTTACAGGCCTATTCAGGTGTTGAAGGAGATAGTGCAAGCGTAAGTGTTGCAATAAGCATACTGTCTGCTCTTACTAACATACCTATAAAACAGTCTATAGCAATGACAGGCTCCTTGTCGATATGGGGAGAAGTTCTGCCTGTAGGAGGAGTTTCAGCAAAGGTGGAAGCTGCCATAAACGCCGGAATTAAAGAGGTCATAATACCTGCTTCTAACATAGATGATTTGGTTCTATCTGATCCCAAGGCAATAAAAATAACGCCAGCAGATTCAATAACAGATGTAATAGAACATGCAATGGTTGACAACGCTCAGAAGACAAAACTGCTTAATACGATAAAGAAATCCCTTAAAATAAAGCATGACAAAAAGTAAGGTATTCTCACACGTGTTTGATGAGGAAACCCTGAGGAATATAAATAAGTTGCAGGGAGACGGATATATAAGCAATCTTCTTGGCCCAATAGGAACAGGAAAAGAATCATATGTTTTCTATAGCAGGGATTTTCATGATAGAATAGTTGCAGTTAAGATACATAGACACAATATAGATGCGTTCAAGAGCATTCCTGCCTATATACGTTTAAGGGGCAGAAAAAGCGGCGGTTTCATAAAACAGATAAATGACTGGACAAGATTTGAATACAATTTTCTTTCAAAGGCGCATAACCTTGGGATAAGCACTCCTGAACCTATCCGCTGTTATGAAAACATAATAGTAATGCAGTTTATAGGCAGCGATGAAAACCCCGCTAAACTTGCCATAAAAGAAAGCGATTTTGATGTAGAAAAGTGGTATACATTGCTAATTAAGTTTATAGTCAGCATGGCAAGGAATGGAATGATACACGGTGATTTGAGTCCATACAATATATTAAACTACAATGGGGAGCCTTTTATTATAGATTTCTCTCAAGCATTAAAACTTTCTTCTTCAACTATTAATTTTTTGCTTAGAGATATAACTAATATAAATAACTGGTTTTTGTCTTTGAAGTACAAAAACATAAAAGAAACAAAAGAGATACTTGGTGAAATAGGCTGGAAAGATGATAACTAAAGAAGATAAGGTATACCTGTTATTGACAAAAATACCAAAAGGAAAGGTTACAACTTATGGCAGAATAGCCAAAAAACTTAGTATTTCTGCAAGAGAAGTTGGCAGAATACTTAGCAGAAATAAACATCCAGAGAAGTTTCCATGCTATAAAGTAGTAAGATCAGACGGTAGTTTAGGAGGTTATACTATAGGAAACAGAAATGATTCCAGTACTTTGAAGGTTAAAAGGAGAAAATTGATAAGTGACGGAGTCAAATTCAATAAAGATAAAGTAGATAAGTCCTGTATAATCTGATTATATCTTGTAAGTGTATAGATCCATTTTTTAATAATGCATAGGTTTGTTATGATATTAAAAATGGTCTTAGAGTTTTCAAAAAAGCCGAGTAAAAAAGAGATTTGATTATTATAAATATAAAATTACTAGGTAAAATAAATTCTAAATCTGGGTTGCTTTAATAATTTAATTACATATTTAGTGTCAAAAAACTTTAGCTAGGCAGAATAGCAAAAATTTAGTAAAATCTTATTATTTTAATTTTTATAGACTTGGGTTTAAAGGACTTATAAACGATAAGATGAAATTACGCTTAATAGTAAACGATAAATTAATTCATCATTAAAATGGCTACCAAATTTAAATTAGGATTTTTCCTTTTAAATTTTGATATCAGGAACCTAACTCTTTATTGTTTCAAAATACTTATATCCTTTACTTTACATCAAATAATATGCAATTAAGGCATTTAAAAGCGGAAGAACAGCATTATTATGTACCCAAAATCAAAAATAAGAAATTAAATTTTAAAATAAAGAGAAAAAAATCACAGTCAGCTCTGGAATACATGATGACCTATGGCTGGGCTATCCTAGTAGTTGTAGTTGTTGCAGTGATTCTCTACAGTTTAGGAATATTTAATCCCTCTTCAAGCATAACAACAACAATAACAGGCTTTGCAGGCTTGGGATCCCCGCAGGCAATCTGTTATTCAAACGGGAATCTAAACCTAAGTTTGGGCGATTCAGTAGGCTATCCAATAAATATACAGAGCATAACAGCAACCAATTCAACAAACGGAAAAGTTTCAATAACCCCGGATATTGCATTAAATCCAGGAGCATCTCATGTGTTTGTAATACCAGGCATATGCCCTGCAGCAGGCAGGTATGCAATAAATGTTGAAGTAGAATACTACGAACCAACACAATCCCTTACAGGACCATATTTCTCAAAGGGATATATAACAGGGCAGGTGGTAACAGCACCTGTTATATCACATTACACTACTTTTACAGAGAGCAATCTTCCATTGAATACAAAGTGGAATGTTACCTATGACGGGGATACTTTATACTCAACTTCAAGCATCATAAACTTCCCAATAACAAAAGGCACATATACTTATTTCATACCCTATGTCAACACAACCCCTTCAGGATGGTGCGTATATACCCCCTCTGCTGACTCTAAGAACATTACAGGAACATTAGCGGCAGATTCAACATACAATGTAAATTTCGTAAGAATAGGCTGTCCCCCTACTTTCACAGTACAGACAGACTCGGTATCCGGTTCTTTAAGCTTTAAGTTTACCGTTCCTGCAGATTATTCCTCCAATAACGTGGTTCTATTAGAGACTTCGACCAGCGATGGTTACATAAAAAGTGTAGCTCTACCTTCAAATTGCTACATAATAAATCAAAGCGAATCCATAAATAGCTTGAGCGGTGTTTTCTCAGCGGTTTGCATAGAATCTCCAGGCTCATATTACATCAACACTAGCGTTCCTTATGGCGGTACTGTTTCCGCTGCCTACATACTCAACGGCACGGATTATTCACTGGCATCTAACATGACAGAATACACAGGTTATTCTTCAGAGCAGCTTAACTCCACTTTAAGCAAGCTTTACCCTATGACAGTATGCAATGCCGGTGCCGGCTTAGAATTATCAGTTGCTTACAAGACAGACGTATCATATGAATATGCGGCAGACTGGCACCTGTTCGTAAACAACGAATGCACTGCCAAGGTTACCGATGGAGGAGGAATGATAATTACAGGCATATCCCCATCAAGGAAGATAGACAACATAACTTTTATTGAGACAGGTCTTCCTTCAGGGTTCTCATGGACAGTAAACTTCAATGGAACTAATTATTCCTCCAACAAAGAAGAGCAAAGTATAATTTTAGCAGCAGATGCAGTTGATAAATACCAGTTTTACAATGAATCCTATACAGAAGACGGCTGCAATCTGCTTTACAGACCCTTCCCTTCATCAGGTACTTACAGTTCATTACAAGGAAATGTGACAGTAAAGGTTCAATATTATGCATATTCAAATTCATGTACTCCTTTCACAGTACAGACAGACTCGGTATCCGGTTCTTTAAGCTTTAAGTTTACCGTTCCTGCAGATTATTCCTCCAATAACGTGGTTCTATTAGAGACTTCGACCAGCGATGGTTACATAAAAAGTGTAGCTCTACCTTCAAATTGCTACATAATAAATCAAAGCGAATCCATAAATAGCTTGAGCGGTGTTTTCTCAGCGGTTTGCATAGAATCTCCAGGCTCATATTACATCAACACTAGCGTTCCTTATGGCGGTACTGTTTCCGCTGCCTACATACTCAACGGCACGGATTATTCACTGGCATCTAACATGACAGAATACACAGGTTATTCTTCAGAGCAGCTTAACTCCACTTTAAGCAAGCTTTACCCTATGACAGTATGCAATGCCGGTGCCGGCTTAGAATTATCAGTTGCTTACAAGACAGACGTATCATATGAATATGCGGCAGACTGGCACCTGTTCGTAAACAACGAATGCACTGCCAAGGTTACCGATGGAGGAGGAATGATAATTACAGGCATATCCCCATCAAGGAAGATAGACAACATAACTTTTATTGAGACAGGTCTTCCTTCAGGGTTCTCATGGACAGTAAACTTCAATGGAACTAATTATTCCTCCAACAAAGAAGAGCAAAGTATAATTTTAGCAGCAGATGCAGTTGATAAATACCAGTTTTACAATGAATCCTATACAGAAGACGGCTGCAATCTGCTTTACAGACCCTTCCCTTCATCAGGTACTTACAGTTCATTACAAGGAAATGTGACAGTAAAGGTTCAATATTATGCATATTCAAATTCATGTACTCCTTTCACAGTACAGACAGACTCGGTATCCGGTTCTTTAAGCTTTAAGTTTACCGTTCCTGCAGATTATTCCTCCAATAACGTGGTTCTATTAGAGACTTCGACCAGCGATGGTTACATAAAAAGTGT
>JAMCSP010000011.1 GCA_023378865.1 Candidatus Parvarchaeota archaeon
CATGTAAATTTTTTATGTAATCAAAAATTAATCTAATATCCAAATTAGATAACAATGTAGGCCTCCTTGACCCACTAAGCTTGGAACATTCCTAACAAAAGACCCTCCAAATATAAATGATCAGGCGATACACATCAATTGGTATACTCTGCAGACGGAGATATTAATTCATAACTTTTTTTGTAATTTACCTACAGAGATATTAATAACAGCTACCAAAGCTTTAAGGTCTTTGAAACAAGAGTCTTGGAATCCATCTTTATTAGAGATTTGAAGTCAAATTTATTTTCAATAAGGACATTTCTAATAAGATAATAAGACAAAGAATATCCTCCCCAAAGAGGCATCGTTTCTGAGCCGAAAAACAGCGCATTATGAGTCAAACCTGATTTACCGTTTAACTTGCCTTTTATTTTTTCCCACAACTTTCTTGCCTCTTTTTCGCTTAATTTTATGGCGTAAGGCGGTATCTTTCCGGAAATCTTCGTTTCAAAGTTTTCTGCAAGGCCCTCAAAGGCTATCGAATCTGTAATAGTATCCCACTTTATGTACTGTTCACGTGCTAAATGACAGTATTCATGCGCTACCGTGGAAACTATACTTGTTTTGTCCACCTTGGAATTGTAAACACTTAATAAGACAGTTTTATTATCCAACGTATAACCGCTGATTCCTCCCAGATGATCTCTTACGAATGCATCGTTGGTTGGTAGGATTATTATTCTTGCATTCATTGAGGAAGGAAGAACTTTGCCGGATTCTATTAGTGCACTTTGTATCCAATCCAATATCCTTTTTAATGGTTTATGATAAATTAAATCATAGTTATTTCCATTAATGCTTACCTTCTGGATCTGAAGTTCTAAAGGTATATCCTCTTTATTAAGACGTTTAATATAGCTTTGGGGGTGTTTGGATGACCAGTATTCCCTGTAATTGTATATTCTTCCCTTTCTTACTTTGAATAAAGCTACTTCTTTCATTTTTACATTATAATCATTTACCATATCATAGAATTCAGCGTACCACTCGGCAATGACATTATCTTTCTGAACATAAACGTTGAGAAGCCTGAACTTTATGTCTTTTTCCTGCCCGATTACCTTGTCTACCCAGTATTTTCTAATGCCTTTATGTCCCTTAAAAGGCCTGGCAAAGGCAGTTTCCCAATACTCTGCATCAGGCTCAAAAATCTTTATTATTGCATTGGGGTCTCTATTAACCCAGGCATCTGCATACTTCTTCAAAAGAATCCTTGCTTCCTTCAAGGTAACCATGAATAATTAAAAAGCTGTTTCTATAAATATACAGCATTCTAATTGCTTAATTTAATCTTATAAGGTTAAATTGCAAAGGACTGCTTGAAAGGTCTAAATGGAAATTATGGCCGGTAAGTGCCATTCTTCAGTGCTTCCTTTGCACGTTTCCATGAATATGGCCATAGACGGTTTGACTGATATTTTTCATCCAGGCCACTAAAGAAAGAAACTGCTTCTGCAGTATCCTTGTCCATAGTTATTCCAAGTTCATCAAAGACCTTTGGAAAAGTAAGATAAAACGCGGGCATGACTTTGTGGTCCTTGAAGACTTCCAGTATGTTTTCAAGCTCGCTTTTTATCTGCTTTTTGTCTGCTGCCAGTACATCCTGTATGCTGTAAACATTGTTTAGCTCTATATTGCTTGTTTTAATGGGGTCTGTTTTACCGTAAACCGTTCCCTTGGAAAAGGACTTGAGCTTGTCAAAGCTTTCCTTTACGCTTTTGTACTCAGAATCGGAAAGCGGGGAAAAGTCGCTCCTGAATGGATTGTACATGTTTACAGGGTGCCTTTCTCCAACGAGATAGGACAACTCCTGGAGCAATGCTCTGTATGCTGATATTTTTACTGCCATATTAAACCTTTATTCGTTTACTATGAAAACAACCGCTATAAATACTTTACTTCACTGTAAAAACGGCAATGCAACGATTGTTATTTAATGTAGAAAAGCCACAGAGACTTTACCACATGTTCAGGTTTGGATATTTCTCTGGCAGCTTTCCAAGTTTGCTTTTGTCTTTTAATGCACTTTCAAACTTAGGATGAGTAATAGCGGGAACTAAACCCCGTATTTTTTCAGGAGAATGCGGGTCTATCATTGCGAACATCTTTGCAGTTTCATCTCTTACATTGCTTTTCCATATCTGCGACCAGGCTATAAAAAATCTCTGCTCGGGGGTAAAGCCGTCTATTTCTCTGTTTTCATTTGGGTTCCTTTTCAGGTAGCGCTGCAAAGCATCGTAAGCTATGCTTATTCCTCCAAGATCGGCGATGTTTTCACCTAAAGTAAGCTTCCCGTTGACTTTAACTCCGGGGATTATTTCGAAATTGCTGTAGAAATCCGCCACCTTTTTGGCTAAAGCATCAAATTTCTTTGCATCCTGCGGCAGCCACCACTTTTTTAGCCTGCCGTTTCCATCATATAATCTCCCCTGGTCGTCGTAGCCGTGTGTTATCTCATGCCCTATAACACCGCCTATTCCTCCATAGTTTACTGCTGCATCTTTGCTTGCATCAAAGAATGGAGGCTGAAGTATACCTGCAGGGAAAGCAAGCTCGTTACCGCTTGGATTGTAATAAGCATTTACCATTGAAGGAGTCATCAGCCATTCCTTCTTGTCTACTTTTTTGCCTATCCTTTTGATCTGCCTGTTTATCTCAAATTTGATTGCCCTCCTGACGTTGCCGAAAAGATCGTTCCTTTCTATCTGCAACGAAGAGTAATTCCTGAATTTTTCAGGATAGCCTATCTTCACGTTAAGCATCGAGAACTTCTTAAGGGCCTTCTTTCTTGTAGAAGGGCTCATCCATTTGACTGCTTTTAGCCTTTCAAGAAATATTTCTTTTATATCCCTGACAAGCTCGTCTGCCTTTTTCTTTGCTTCCTTGCTGAAGTTCTGCTCAACGTATAGTTTACCCAAAGCTTCTCCTATTGAAAAATCGATTAATTGTATAGCTCTTTTCCATCTTGGCTCCTGAACCTTCTTGCCCATGAGTTTCTTTCCAAAGAAATCAAACTGCTCTTTTTCTGCCTTTGAATGCAAAAGTGATGCAGAGTGGTTTATTATCTGCCATTTAAGGTATGCCTTTATATCGTCTATTTCAAACTTATCCTTTATTGCATTTACCTTATCCAAAAATTCCGGCTGGCCGACGACCATGAATGGAACAGGGTTGCCGCCAAGAGAAGAATATATACCCAGTAGATCAATTGCATCGAATCTTTTCTTTATCTGCTGTATACTAAACCTGTTATAGTTCTTTATTTCATCCCTTAGCTCAACTGAACTGCGGCTTGCCTCTGCAAGATAATTCTCTAGTTTAATTATTGAATCGCAGTAGCCTTTGGCGGTCTCTTCATTTTCGCCGTATAATCTGAACATCTTTACAATGTGATCTTTAAAGTCAGAAACGACCTTTGCATGCTCCTTTTTTAAGTAATAATCCCTGTCAGGAAGGGATATCCCGCCCTGCATTATGTAAAAAGAATATATATTGCTGTCTTTTTTATCCTCAGCTGATGACAATTCAAAGAAAGATGAGATACCTTCTTTCATAAGGTCCTTGATTACTGCAGTTGCATCATCAAAATCATTGATTGAATCAACTTTCTGCATCAATGGAATTATGGGAGTGAAGCCCCTTTTTTCTATTTCCCTGGTATCTATGAAGGAAAAGAAGAAATCCCCTACCTTTTGCTGTAAAGTTCCCTTTTGCTGTTTATTATAAGCACATGATTCTGCTATTCCTTTCAAAATTTCAAAGTTTCTGTTAGAGAGCTGTATAAAAGAGTCGTATCTGCTTTCTTCCTTAGGCACGGGATTCTTTGCCCTCCATTTGCCGCATGCGTAGTTGTAAAAGTCCTTAAATGGATCTATGGAAGGGTCCATGTAAGAAACTGAAAACCCTATGTACTGCTTCCCCTTTTTGCTTTTTTGGCTATCCATGTAAAAGCTATGACAGCATCGTATTTATTATTAACCAATTTCAGCGTTAAAGGTTTTCATAGTTTCCGCTAAGGTACTGGTTTATCGCATATGTAAATCTCCTCAGCTGCCTTACATCTATTCTTTCTAATTCGCTGCTGTCAAAAACTACCTTTTTGGTCAGGTAATCAGCAAATGCAACGTTTCTGTAGGAATTGCCTATTCTCCTGGAAAAGAACATGTAAGCAGTGCTTTTTCCGTTTTCATATGCCCTGCCCCTTGAAAAATAAACCTTGTTCTCATCCCTGAAAAGCCTGCCGAAAAGATTGTTTTGCTCTATACCGTCCCTTACTTCATACAGTATTGCAGCTTTTATTTCCCGGTTATTTTTGCTGTCTATCTTTACAGGAAAGTAATTTGCCGGCGTTTTCAACGGCATCCAATTTTCTTTTGGCAAGCTGCTAAAAGCTTCCTCCACTTTTCTGCTGAAAGTTCTTCTGCTTTCAAGCACTTCTTCTAGACCTTCGTATTTTTCCATTTTTAACCACCTTTATGAATCGGAAGATTAATTCTATAAGCAACACGTTTGCAGCCAGGGAAACAAGGAAAAAGAGCAATCCATGAAAGGTGAAAGACAGCTGTTTGTCGGCAGAGCCTTCCAAAAGACTGGCTAAAACAGTGCATATGAAAAGCTCAAGGTTTACCGTCTCAAACCTCAGGTAGCTGGAAAGCTTACCTTCTGCTTTTCTTTCAACCTTTCCCTTATCTCCAAACGATACTTCGAATTCTTCCATATTTTAGATTTTTTTGATAACTTACAGTAAAAACAAAAAAGTTTTATTTTATAGATTAAGCAGCCCAAATGTAAGGAGTTATTTTCAGAAACCCGCAAGACATTTGGGCAGATTACCTTGTCTTGACAATGAGCTTATAAGCAGGGTGATTAAATGAATATGTCCATGAAAGCATATCTACGAGTAAATCCTGCTTCAATTTACCCGCTGTATTCATGCGACATTGCATTATATCATATGCTATGAAATAGTATTTAAAGTTAACCCTTTCTTTCAATTAAAAATCCCTTTTTTGAACTTTAATCCAAGGCCGTATGCATTTCCTATTATATTTTTGCCATTAACTGTCTTTAGCCCGCTGTAAACAAACCTATTGCTGTGTGTCAAATGTGCATCCAGATCTGCGAAGCCTATGTCTTTTATTGAAAGGTCAAGATGCATGCCTGCCGCTATTCCAACCCTGCTTTCTTCCATGCAGCCAACCATAATCCCTATATTTTTTGACATTGCTTCCCTTGCTATCTGCATTGCTTTTGTTATCCCGCCAACTTTCATGAGCTTTAAATTAATCATAGAAACGGCATTCATGCCTGCAAGTTTTCTCAGGTCTTCAATGCTTTTCATTGATTCGTCGGCCATTATAGGTATGCTACTGCTTTCCTTCAATTTTTTCAGGGCATAAAAATCTGATGAGCTGACAGGCTGTTCAAGGAAACCGATATTAAGGGCTTCTGCCTGTGAAATAAAAAACTGGGCTTCCTTTAAGGTATATCCCTGGT
>JAMCSP010000012.1 GCA_023378865.1 Candidatus Parvarchaeota archaeon
TCCAACTGTACTACAACATTCAGTGAAACCGGCTTGCCTTCCAGTCAGCAGTGGCAGGTAACATTCAACGGAACAACTAAAAGCAATTCTACAGGTTCAGCAATAAAAATAAAGACCAATAACACTGCGAATGCACAGGTTTATTACACCGCAATAGCCAAAAGCGATAACCTCGCATGCGTTTCCTACAATACACCTTCTGTAAGACTTGGCAGCAGCTACACCTTCAGTGCATGGAACTGTACAACAACCTTCAGTGAAACAGGTCTGCCTTCAGATCAGCAAACTCAAGCATCAAAAGCAGGGAATACGAATCCTGCGGGGATGCTACTAGTTGTTTCAGGACAACTGTGGCAAGTATCTAGTTATGATGGAGCTTCAAGTTCACTTGTTGACACTGGTTCTACAGCGTCCATTACTCAAACTGATATAACTACCGTTTCAGATTATAGTGCTACCGCAAAAAGCGGCACTATATCGTGTGTATCTAATCCATCAATAACTGCTGAACAGGGTTCTAATGATAATACTTTTACAACATGGCAATGTACAACAACCTTTACTGAAACAGGTTTGCCTTCAGCGCAAAATTGGAATACAACCTATGCGGGTACTTCAGCCATAAACAATACTGGTAAACAGATTGCATTTACTCAGAGCGGTATAACCACTGTTTCATCGTATAATTCTGAGGCGTATAGTTCAAATCTCAATTGTAATTCTTATAATTCTCCATCCATTCTTCAGGGTTCTAACTATCAATTTAGTGCATGGAACTGTACTACAACTTTCAGTGAAACCGGCTTGCCTTCCAGTCAGCAATGGTATGCAACCTATGATGGAACTTTACCAACAGTTTCCACAGGATCTCCCACAAGCGTTAAACAGAATGATATAACCACTGTTTCATCGTATACAGGAGAGGGTTACAGCTCAAATCTTAATTGCAATTCCTATAATACTCCATCACTTCTTCAGGGTTCTTCCTATACATTCAGTGCATGGAACTGTATAACAACATTCAGTGAAACCGGCTTGCCTTCCAGTCAGCAATGGTATGCAACCTATGATGGAACTTTACCAACAGTTTCCACAGGATCTCCCACAAGCGTTAAACAGAATGATATAACCACTGTTTCATCGTATACAGGAGAGGGTTACAGCTCAAATCTTAATTGCAATTCCTATAATACTCCATCACTTCTTCAGGGTTCTTCCTATACATTCAGTGCATGGAACTGTACAACGACTTTCGTAGATACAGGATCTTCAACAGGCATGCAGCAGTTTGCTACTCAATGGACAATTAAATGGAATGGACAGCGTGGTGAGGGAGTTAACTCCAATGAAATACAATTTTCTGATAAGGATGTTTCAAGCGTTGGAACTTATAGTTATCAGCAGCCATTTACCCAGAATAACGCTTTATGCGTTGGTAATTCAGGAAATGCAGAGATGGGAACTACAGTTGATTTGGGTGCAAATTGGGAATGTTATACTATGATAGTGGGAAATCAAGTATTTAGTGAGTTTCCGCTTCCAAATTCAGCTTATTCTCAAACTTTATCTTATGGAAATAATCAGGCTATTGATAATGTAGTTTATGATCCTCAGAATAATCTCTTTTATGTGGCTTTGATATCTCAAGATATTGCAGTTATAAATGATTCTAATGATGCAGAAGTAGCACTTATTCCTCCACCTTATTCTAATGCATATCCGGCCGTTTTAACATATGCAAATGGGCTTGTCTTTGTTTTGAATACTGTATGTCCGCCAGCAAATAGCTGTTCAACATCTTCTACTGTAAATGTAATTTCTGGAACGAAATATCTTAGTGCAAATACCTCTATAAGTGGCGGTGACATTACATTTTCAATGGGATTCAATCCAATTGCTAATACTCTTTGGATTCCAACATATACTTCTTCTGGTACCGCTGAAATCGCAATAGTCAGCGCTGACAGCAGCGCTACCCTTGTTAATTATCTTGGAAACCCCTGGGCTGCACAGTCGGATTGGGCAGGCAATCCAGTTTATGATCCTAATAATAAGGAGATGTATGTAAGTGGCAGTTACTATAACGATGTTTCATCTGCACAGGCAGAGATAGCTGCATACTGGGCTTCTAATGGTAGCTGTCAGGACTGTACAATAGATTTATCCTCCGCTATAGGAAGTAATGTATGGACACAGCAGTATATTCCATTTAGAATATACAATGTAGGTCATTCAGATTTTATTTTTGCAGGTACTGGAGGATCTGACAATACGATTGCCATGCTTAACTTAAGTAATATTAATACAATTCCAACGTTTACTCTCGATGATAATCGACTAGACTCTTATTATGATGGTGCATATAATTCAGGTTATGCGTTTTCCTGGTCCTGGTTTTATACTGTGAGTTGTTCTGAAGGCAGTAATGGAGGATGCACTAGTGACCCTACTTTGTATGGAACTTCTACTGAGAATCCTGGTTTACATTCCCTTTCCATTGGTTTAAACAATAATGATACTAGCGGTGCAATTGGAGGAGTTGTAACTGATCCAGTTACGGTAAAGTTCGAATCTAGTGGTTTACCAAGTAACACTCCATGGAGTGTTACTTATGCAGGATATACCGAAAGTACCTCTTCTCAGAATTTAACGTTTGCTGTTGCACCTGAGAATTCTTATTCTTATTCTATACCAGCAATTTGCGCTGACAATGACATATTCTCTGCGTCAACAAGCCTCACTACAAGTGGTACGGCTTCGCCGGGCAATTTAGTAAAAATAAGCTGGATTACTATTGGTCAGTGTTAAAGCTTAATTTTATCTTTTGTCGGCTTTTTTACTTCAAGAATACACTAAAACGCTATGTTAATATCTAAATTGGTGCAAAAATTAGGATGCAATTAAAAACTTATTTTAATTGCCTGTTATTTAGAGATAAATTATCTATTAATACTGAATTAATCATTTATTTATATGCAGAAAGTAGCTAAGAATAAAAAAAGCATGGTTAAAAAGAAAAAATCCCAGGCAGCTTTGGATTATTTAATGAGCTGGGGTTGGATTCTAATCATAATAGTATTAGTGTTGGTAATACTCTTCTCATTGGGGGTTTTTAAGTTACCATCAGCGCCTACAATAATAAGCGGTTTCCAGGGTGTGACAATGCAGGCTGCTGAAGCAAATTCAACAATGATGGTTGTTAGTATAACGAATAATTACAATCAGTTTATAAATATCACGGGCATAACAGTAAACGTTAATGGCAGTATCTATACTTCTTTTTATTGCCTGAATAATATATTACTAACAGGCCAGTCAACCCTATGCAGAGTACCGGTAAGCATACCAACAAGCAGTTATCTGTCAAAGATACAGATCTCCTTTACACCCTATAAATCAAGCATATACGAGGTATCAAACGGTACAGTATCCTCTACCTTGGTAAGCGGAGCAATACCCATAAACAACCAGTTAACCTATTTCATAGAGAGAGGATTGCCGTATGGCAGCATATTTACAGTAAATTACAACACTTCAACCAATTCAACCACAGTTTCAAGCGTAAAGGACAACGTTTCCTTCAATTTGCCGTTCGGAAACTACTACTTTTCCGTGCCCACAGTTACATATCAGGGCTGTGTAAGCACACCAAGCCCTTCAGCAGGCTACCATTCAACAGGCGTAGAGGAGGTAATAGCATTCAAATCCAACTGTACTACAACATTCAGTGAAACCGGCTTGCCTTCCAGTCAGCAGTGGCAGGTAACATTCAACGGAACAACTAAAAGCAATTCTACAGGTTCAGCAATAAAAATAAAGACCAATAACACTTCGAATCCACAGGTTTATTACACTGCAATAGCCAAAAGCGATAACCTCGCATGCGTTTCCTACAACACACCTTCTGTAAGACTTGGCAGCAGCTACACCTTCAGTGCATGGAACTGTACAACAACTTTCACAGAGAGCGGTCTGCCGGATCCAATTTCTACTGCTGCATTATCAGCTTCTCCTTATCTTACTTCTGCACAAAGTTACAACGAATGGTATATATCTAATTTTGGTGGTGCAAAGTCTGGGGTTCAAACAACGCCTAATGAGATAATCCTGCAGCAAAATGACCTATCTGTTGTGTCTGCTTATCCTGCAACAGCCAACAGCTACGAATTATCATGTTCTTCATACCCTTCGAAAAGTATATATCAAGGATCTAGTGAATTATTTAATTGGTGGGTATGCAATACAAAAATACAAAATACTGGTGTAACCAACTATCCAACATCATGGAATGCAACGTTTGCCGGTATAAACGATAATGACGTTAATGTAAATGATTACGCAACATTTACACAAAATGTCACAACTGTTACGTCACAGGAATATTCAACGTTTATAAATGATTATGCATGTTCGTCTACAAGCTCAGCATATGAAGGTAGCGATATACTGCCGCCATGGAATTGCGTAACTACATTTTCCAATACAGGGGTAACCAACTATCCAACATCATGGAATGCTGAATTTGATGGCATATCTGAGAACTCTCAGCCGGTTAGTGGCAATATCAATGTTCCTACAGGCACTGGTCCAGGAGTTTTAGGTAGTTTTGCGTATACAACAAGCATAAACAGCTATTCATGTTCTTCTTCATCTTCTACATTGGCTGGTTCCACGGTTTCTAATGCGCCATGGAATTGCGTAACTACATTTTCCAATACAGGGGTAACCAACTATCCAACATCATGGAATGCTGAATTTGATGGCATATCTGAGAACTCTCAGCCGGTTAGTGGCAATATCAATGTTCCTACAGGCACTGGTCCAGGAGTTTTAGGTAGTTTTGCGTATACAACAAGCATAAACAGCTATTCATGTTCTTCTTCATCTTCTACATTGGCTGGTTCCACGGTTTCTAATGCGCCATGGAATTGCCATACAACTTTTGACACAAATTCCGTGTTGTCAGGCGATTACACAGATGGCTGGTCCGTAAGTTTCGACAGTAGTTCTGCATCCGGCTCAACTTCTAGAAATTTAGTTGTTACTTCTTCTACGGGGCCATCGATTCTTGGAAGCTTCTCTTATTCTTCATCAACTGGAACTTACGATTGTTACTCAAACAATCCTCCAAAGGAGTTGGCTGGAACTACTGTATCTAGCATCCCATGGCAATGTACTACCACTTTTATTGGTACAGGATTACCATCGAGCGGTTATTCTGGATATAATTGGCAGGTAACCTATTTTATTGGGTACTCAAGTGGAGATATAAGCAATAATGTTAATACAAATATTTATACTCCATTGGGAAAAGGTACAGCGCAACTATCCATATCAAAAGGATTAACGTGCAGTGGCTCCGATAACAACATTGTTGCGGGAGATAATAGCGTTGTGACCACTTTTACTTGTAACAATCTATACCTATTAGGTCCTGATAATATAACTGTAATTAGTCCAGACAATGGGAATTATGAATTAACTGATACTATCGCTGCAGGATATGGAACCTGCCCTTCCTTTGGATATGCGGTGACTGGCGTTTCTAGCACAAATGGTGCAATTGTTAGCCTACTTGGAAGATGTAAAGACTCATCAGGGCACTATAGTGTATATGCAGATTTAAATCCTTATTCTAATTCAATTAATTATACGTATGCATATGATAATTCTACTTATACCAATGGCGGATTTTTGCCAGGGTTAGCAACTATGAGTAACAATGAGATAGCTGCCCCCGCTTTATATGAATATTATTATACTTCAAATGCCGGTCTTACCTCAAATACGGTTTATAGCTATCATATATTGACGTTTTCAAATACTAAAGCTGATGCCTTTTTATCAAATGTAGTTGTATGTAATCTTACTACTTCAGATACTCTAGATGTTATAACAAGAAGCAGTACATGTGGGGGAGATACAGCTACAGATATACTTACAACTACAGTAAACTATTTTGGGCCTTATGCAGCTGGATACTCTAGTTATGATGCAAATCTTTTTGAAACTGAGGATGGAGTATTGTCTCAAGAGTATGGTAAAAATGTTGCATTAGAAGGTGCTTATGGAATTGCAATTAGTAATGCTGGATGGATATATTCAACTTATCAATTTAGAACTACCTGTACTTCTGTAACCTGTCAGAATAATGGTTTTAACGTTGTCGAGCCTTCATTGTCAAGCCATGTTTATACTAGTTTACCAGATGCTACTACAAGTAATAATTACGTCCCGGTTATTGTAGTTGATAATCAACTGAATTCCTTCTTTGTAATAGATGGTAATAACGGTTGCGTATATGAGTACGGGCCATTAAATACTTTAAGTTATGGTGAGGAGCAAAGTTATTGTTTAGGTGACAATACTTTAGATGGAGCAGCTTTATCCCCCAATGAAAACTACCTTTACGTCGCTAGTTATGGTAATAACGAAACATATGTATTCGATGCAAATTATATTTCTTATGGTTACATAACCACATTTAAAGGGCCTTATGCTCTGCCCCCAATTAATTTGGGATTCGTTAGTGATATTATCGGTAAAGTTCATTTTGAGGATCAAAAGGGAATAGAAAATGGCGGATTTCCGGTAAATAATATAATATCTAATGTATTTCAGATTAACAGTCAAAGTGGATTAACATCATAACAAAGAATTTTTGAATGTTACAAAGGCTTTTACTACTGATAATAAAAGATAATATCCCTTAAGTAGCCTTTTATATTTATTTTGTAATAAAACTATGAAATTGCATCTGCAATTAGATTACCTATGCAGATTATAATGATCTTTGTTATTTGGATAAATTTTATAAATAGAAATTTCAAATGAATACCCCTTTTTGGTTATTATTAATTAAAAAAGAATAATTAGTTTAGTTTATTCATTATTCAAAGGCCATATACAATTGAATTATAAAACAATACCTGTCTACCAAAAGATTTAAATAATAAATACTTCTTTATAGTATATCAAAATTTGATGAATTTAATAAAAAGGAGGATAAAACATGGCAGAAACAAAACCACACATGAATTTGATTTTCATAGGGCACGTAGACTCAGGTAAGTCTACAACCGTAGGTAGATTGCTTTATGAAACAGGAAGCTTTAGCGAGCAGGACAAGGCAAAGATTCAGAAAGATATTGAAACCTTGGGAAAAGTAGACTTTGAGTTTGCTTATTTCCTGGATACTTCAGGTGAAGAGAGAAAGAAAGGTGTAACAATAGACCTTAGCCACGAAAAATTCGTTACAGATAAATATGAATTTACTATAATTGATGCACCAGGACACGTCGACTTCATTAAAAACATGATTACGGGTGCTTCTGAAGCAGATGCGGCTGTATTGGTTGTAGATGCCAAAGAGGGCGTAATGCAGCAGACTAGAGAACATGTTTACCTGGCAAGGGTCTTTGGTATAAAGAACCTTATAGTTGCGATGAATAAAATGGACCTTTTGAATTATGATGAGGCCAAATACAAAGAAGTAAAGGATTCGGTAATCAAAGTAGTTAAAGCATCGTATCCTAATGCTGAAAGCCTTAATTACATACCTATTTCATCAAAGAACGGCGAGAACCTTAAAGTTAAAAGCGATAAGATGCCCTGGTATACCGGCCCAACATTACTTGAAGCTTTGAATAATCTGCCTTTACCAGAAAGGCCTACACAATTGCCATTAAGAATACCAATAGAAGATGTTTATTCAATACAGGGAGTAGGAACAGTTCCAGTTGGTAAAGTGGTAAGCGGTATTATGAAGCCAGGAGACAAGATAATCTTCGAGCCTTCACACGTTACAGCTGAAGTAAAGTCAATACAGATGCACTATCAGAACCTTGATCAGGCTGCACCAGGTGACAATATAGGTTTTAATGTAAGAGGTGTTGAAAAGGAGCAGGTAAAGAGGGGAGATGTCGTAGGATTAGTATCAGCTCCGCCAACGGTTGCAACTGAGTTTACTGCTCAGATAATCGTTCTTAACCATCCAACAGCTATATCTGCAGGATATAGTCCTGTACTTCATGCACATACTGCGCAGGTTCCAGTAAAGTTTAAGAAAATACTTAGAAGACTGGATCCAAAGACAGGACAAACAGCAGAGGAGAACCCTGCAACAATTAAGCAAGGTGATGCTGCAATAGTCGTTTTGGAGCCTCTTAAGCCTCTTTCGATTGAAAAAGCTGACGTTATACCTCAACTTGCTGGTTTTGCAATCAGAGACATGGGTTTAACAATAGCAGCTGGAAGATGCATAGATCTTGTAGCTAAGACTTAAAGAACTTTTTAATGCTGATAGTTTTTTTACTATCAGTTATTTTTTAGCTTTTTCTTTTGCGCCAGCTTTTTCTTTCTTTTCGACTTTGCATGCAGGATTTACGCAGAAAATATAGGTCCTCCTGCTTTCTTTTGCATGCCATTCTATCATGTGTATACCGCATTTTGGACACGTCTGTGGTGATATGAAAAAGTAGCCTGACTGCGGTAAAGGCATACCGAAATGACATTTTGGATAATCACTGCAACCTACAAAACGCTTGTGGCTTTTCTTTGATACGACAAGTTTTAGCTTTCCGCCGCTTTTAGGGCATGTTCCAAATATGTACTGCTGTAGAAGGGCCTTGTGCATAAGCTCCTTTATTTCCTTCCTTTTGCTCTGCAGTTTTTTCAGTACCTCTTTAAGCATTTCTCTGGATTCATCTACTACTTCTTCCTTCTTTTTCTGCCCTTCCTCTATTTTCTTCATTTCTTTTTCGATAGTCGCAGTTAGTTCTGGCCCGGTTATGTCGTTTGACACTTTTTCCATGTTTTCTATAACTGCAAATGCTACTTCGCTGGGTATAAGAGTCCTGCTTGCAGAGATGTACCTTCTTTCCATGAGTTTTTTAAGTATTTCAGGCCTAGTAGCTTTTGTACCAAGGTTTAGCTCTTCCATTATTTTTAATATTGCACCCTGTGAATAGTTTCCAGGAGGGGTGGTAAAGTCCTCGCTTTCATTTATCTCCTTTATCTTTAAGTTTTCGCCTTCTTTTATCTCCGGAAGTATGTTTTCTTCATACTTTGAGAAGGTATAGATTGATCTCCAACCGGGCACAAGGATCCTGCTGCCTCTGGCTGTGAATTCATTTCCTTTTATATCCATCTTAACGGAGATTATCTCTTCTTCTGATTCTTCCGATAAAGTCGCAAGAAATCTCCTGCTTATTAAATCAAAGATTCTTGCTTCCTGCGGATTAAGTTTTTCAGAAGGCAGTTTTACAGGGTGTATGGGCGGGTGATCCTTTGCTTCTTTGCCTCTGGAAGGATTTAGCGGCTTTTTCAATATTTCTGCCACTGTTTTTGCATACGCATTTGAATTACCTAATTCATTAAGTATTTCTTTTAGATCCAAAGTAGGCGGATAAACCTCACTGTCTGTTCTAGGGTAAGAAACATACCCTTTCATGTACAAGCCTTGAACTAGACGCATGGCATTTGGTACTGAAAAGCCTATTGCGGCCGCGCTTCTTAGAAAAGAAGTCGTGTTAAAAGGCTTTGGAGGGCTTACCCTCTTTCTTTTGTTTTCAACTTTTGTTATATTGGCGGTTTTCTCTTTTTTTATCTTTCTCAGTTTTTCCGCAGTTTTTTCATCAAATATCCTTCCGTCTTTGTATTCAGCTGTAAATGTTGATTCTCCTGCTTGTACCGTAGCCAGAAATCTCCAGTACTTTTCAGGTTTAAATGCCCTTCTTTCAGCATCTCTGCTCACTATGAGTGCAAGAGTAGGCGTTTGTACCCTGCCTATAGACAAAAATGAATTTCCAAGCCTTTCGGCTGCAAGCGATATGAATCTTGTTAAAACTGCTCCGAGTATTAAATCAATTTCCCTTCTGGCATCTGCGCTGTCTGAAAGGCTCTTATCCGGCTTTTGCAGGTTTTTAAATGCATCTGTCAATTCCTTTGCAGTAAGGGATGAGAACACGCTGCGGTATATCTTTGCTTTGTCGTTTTCTTCTCTTGCTACATCGATTGCTTCAAACCCTATCGATTCACCCTCTGTATCGTAGTCTGTCGCTATTATTATCTTATCCGCCTTTTTAGCAAATTTTTTTATTACAGCAATGTTTTCCTCGGCAGCAGGAGTATAAACAAGCTTTGCATCTATCATCTTCATTAAAGTTTCTTCGTTCCATTTTTTGAATGTCTCTGGGTATCTTACATTTTTAATGTGGCCTTTAAGTGGCATTACAACCGTTTCTTCACCGTTTATCTTTGTGTACCAAACCTTTACAGGCCCGAATTCCTCGGTCTTTATTTTTGTTTCTGCAAGGTTTTTCGCAATGGTTTCCGCAGCCGTGCTTTTTTCTGCTATTATCAGTTGCATTTTAGAATAATATATATAGTAGTATATAAGCCTATCTTACAATGGTCCCTTTTATCTCCCTGTTTTCAAGGTATCTTTTTATGTCCTCAATATCGTTTGTAACTACAACTTCTATGCCATTCTTTTTGCATATTTTTGCTGCTAACGGATCAAATATAAAGTTCATACCCGGTACACGTTTTCCTTTTGTAAGCGTGTAAAGTTTTTCGAAGCTTATGTTTTTGAGAAGTTTTACATCTTTGAACTTTCTAGGGTCTTTGTCGTAAACCCCCGTTTCTTTTGACATGTTAAATATAACCTTAGAATGCGTTGAAACTGCAGCATACGCTGCGCAGGTATCAGTTGTCCATCCCGGAAGGTAGCCACCTGTAAGTGTTATCCTTTTGTTTGTTTTTATCCTTCTAGGATCTTCATCCGTGTAATCTGCCTTGAAGGCCTTTGACATTACCCATGCGTTTATGTGTGTGCACTTTATGCCTACAGTGTGCAGTTCCTTTTCACTAAGATTGAAATCTTTGGAGAAATCTATGTATTCCCTTGCTATAGGCCCTCCGCCGGTTATAACCAAAAATTTTTCATTTAATTTTTTTAATTCATTGAAAAGTAAAGCAGTATCTCTTTTCTTGTCAAATAGGAATGAGCCGCCCAGAGATATGACTATAGACATAAAATTAAAAGGAGTACATTGTTTAAATAACTATTTTATAGTTTTGTAAAAGTTATTAAATAAGAAGCAACTATTAAATAAATCAAAGCGGAGTAGAGCAGCCAGGAGTGCTCGCTGGGCTCATAACCCAGAGGTCGTGTGGTTCAAATCCCACCTCCGCTATAATAATTTACAGGTAAATCAAAAAGAATGGAAAAATTTTACATAACTACCCCGATTTACTATGTCAATGACAAGCCTCACATAGGGCATGCATATACTACTGTAATCGCAGATATATTTGCAAGATGGCACAGGCTAAACAATGAAAAGGTTTTCTTTTTGACGGGTACGGATGAGCATGGCGGCAAGATAGAAAAAGCTGCAGCAGAGAAGCATAAAACTCCAAAGGAACTTGTTGATGAAAATTCGCAGAGGTACAAATATACCTGGGAAAAGCTCAATATCTCGTATGACAAGTTCATACGTACTACTGATGAGTACCATGAATCGGCGGTAAAAGAATTTATAAAAAAGGTATGGGATAACGGAGATATTTACAAGGGAGAATATGAGGGGTTTTACTGCTTGCCAGATGAAAGATATATAACGGAAAGCGAACTTGTAAATGGAAAATGCCCCGACTGCGGCAGGGACGTTCAAAAGATAAAGGAAGAAGCCTATTTCTTTAGATTAAGCAAATACAAGGAACAGATAGTGAAGCTTATAGAAAACGGTTTGATAACACCGGAAAAAAATGCAAATGAGATATTAAGCAGACTTAAGGGAGAATTAAAGGATTTGGATATAACAAGAAAGAGCGTTTCGTGGGGGATAAAGTTCCCATTTGATGAAAGCCATTCCATTTACGTGTGGTTCGATGCATTACTTAACTATTTGAGTGCCTTGAACTGGCCGGACGGCAGCGAATTCAAGGAATTCTGGCCGGCCGATATTCATTTGGTAGGCAAGGAAATAGTGTGGTTCCATTCAGTGATTTGGCCGGCAATGCTGCTATCTGCAGGTTTACCTCTTCCAAAAAATATAATGGCCCATGGCTGGTGGACAGTTGAAGGTAGGAAAATGAGCAAGTCTATCGGAAATGTTGTAGATCCTGTAGAGATGGCTGATAGATACTCTGCAGATGCATTCAGGTATTTTTTATTGAGGGAAAAACCAACATGGGAAGATGGGGACTTTTCAGAATCAGCATTAAAGGGAAGAATAAATGGAGAGCTTATGGCCGATTTGAGCAATTTAGTTGCTAGAGTTTTGGCAATTGCTGAAAGGTTCGAAGGCAAGATAGAAGGCAATGCAGAGATAGAGGATTTTATAAAAAAGCGGGAAATAATTGAAAGCTTTGAGAAAAAGGACTTATACTCGGCATTGAATCTTATATTTGAAGGAATAAGAAAAATAAACAAATACGTAAATGACAGGGAGCCCTGGAAATTACAGGGGAAAGAACTGTCAAATGTGCTTTACAATTCATTAGAGGCAATAAGGATATCTGCAATATTTTTAAAACCGTTTATGCCCTCAACTGCAGAGAAAATAGAAAAGAAGCTGGGTATAAAACCGCAGTTATTAGCAGATGCGGTTTTCAGAGAATTTACTACAAAGGTAGAAAGAGGAGAAAATCTCTTTAATAAGTTAATTTAAGAAAAAGAAGACTCGGGGAAACCCTGTTTTATAAGTATATCCTTTACTTTATCTATATGTTCTCCCTGCAATTCTATAACACCGTCTTTAAAGGTTCCTCCGCATGCTATTTTTGTTTTCAATATCTTTGTCAGGTCTTTTATATTCACGGCTTTCGGATCCAGACCGCTTATAATAGTAACCATCTTTTTGAAAGAAACCTTTTTAGTGTAAATCTTTATTTTCTGCGTTTCCTGCGAAATGGTCCCGCAGATACAAAGGTCTTTTGGAAGACCACAAACTGGACAAACTTCTGTCATTTTTATCTTTTTATTCAACCCCTTATAAAATTTATAGTCTATATATGATTAAATACCTATATAAACCTTTCTTAGCGGATCTTTTTGTTATTATAATAATATAGCAGGGTACTGTAAGCTTATTTTAGTAGTTATAAATAAAATAAAGCGTTTAAAACTTTATAAATGAGAAGAAAAGAATCTATAAAATATGAAATTTCAAGAATTAAAAGAAAAACTGAATTTACCTGAATGGGCAGAAATAACCTCCAGCCAGTTCTCTGACATATCATTTAGCTGTATCAAGTATGCAAAGAGCAATGGTAAAGATCCAGCAGCATTTGCGGATGAAATCGCAAAGAAAATAGAATCAAAGTACATAAAGAAAGCAGCAGCGTTGAACGCCTACGTAAATATAGATTTAAATTTCGATGAGCTTGAAAAGAATGAAAAAATACTGAGTAAAATAGGATTACAGAGCGTTAAAAATTCATTTTCTGGTAAAACAGTAAGACTTGAGCATACTTCTGTAAACCCAAATAAAGCACTGCATATCGGCCACATGAGAAATTCATACATTGGGGAATTCATTAGAAAAGCGCTTCTTTACAGCTCCGCAAATGTAATAACCTCAAATTTTATTGAGGATACAGGCGCGCAGGTAGCTGATATAATTGTTGGCTTTAAGTATCTTAACAAGAAGCAGGAAACCGATGAGAAGTTTGACCTTTACTGTTCAAAGATATACAAAGAGGTGAATGAAGACTATGAAAAAGAAAAATCTCTGCTTGAAAAAAGAAAGGAAGTGCTTCTAAAAATAGAAGCAGGGGATAATGATACATTGAAGTTTCTGGATTCAATAGTAAACAAGGTTTTGCTTGCTCAACTTTCTACTTTGATAGGAGAAAAGATAAAGTATGACCTTCTGGATCTAGAACGTTATATACTGGGAGAGGGCATAGTAAAGGCTGCTCTGGACAAACTTATAGCAGAAGGGATAGCAACGGTTTCAGAAAGCGAGAAAAATAAGGGTTGCATAGTCAGCAACGTAGACGGCAATGAAATAACACTTACAAGATCAGATGGAACATCGCTATACATAGCCAAAGACATTGCATATGCAATGATAAAGCACAGTATACTAGAAGAAAAGATAAAATACAGAAAATTTTCTTCAAATTTCGATGGAACTGATATCCTTATTTCAAGTAAGGAAGGAGAGGAATCTAACTTTCAAAAGATAGATATTTCATTTACATTGACAGACTCTGCTCAAAACGCAGAGCAGAATGCTGTTAAATCTATAATAGAGAGATTTGCAGGGGAAGGCTCATATAATCATTACGGTTATGAGCCAGTTTCGATTTCAAAAGATACTGCAGCTTATCTTGGTATAAGCACAGACGAAAAATTTATGAGGATGAGTGGCAGAAAGGGCATAACAGTTGAATTTGATGACTTAGCTGACAAAATAAAAGGAAGAGTTATAGAAGAAGCAGAAAAAAGCGGCAGGGAGATGGATGAACTTTCTGCCAGGAAGATAGCGTCAAATGTCATTAGATACTATATATTAAGATTTTCTCCGTCAAAAATGGTGGTATTTGATATAAACGATGCAATTTCTTTAAAAGGTGATAGCGCAGTTTACATAAATTACAGTTATTCAAGGGCATCGAGCATACTTAATAAGGCAAATCTTGATAATTATGATAGCGTTTCATTCGATGAAAATGAAGCAAAATTTATAAAGGAGATTTTTCTTTGGGAAAGCGTTTTGGACAATGCAGTCTCTAATCTTAAACCTAATCTTGTATGCGAATACTTGCACAGAATAGCTGATGTTTTCAATGCATTTTACGAGAAAAACAGGATATTAGGAGATAAAAGGGAGAAGGAAAGGCTGCTTTTGGTGTCAGCATTTAAAACAGTTGTAGAAAATCTTTCTTATTTTTTAGGTATTGATCTGGTTAAGAGGATTTAATGTATTATTTATAAAAAGGAAAGAGGCAAACATATATTTATTGCTGTTGAGATAGTATTGATTGGTGGTTAAATATTATGGATGAAGATCAACTTAATACTCTATTTTCAAACGGAATACTTGTAGATTCATCCATAAAGGATGTCAATATTTCTGACGTTAATGGACTAATCAGCTCGCTTAAAGAAAAAAATGTAAATTTTCTGGATATAAACACCTTTCATTCTTTATATGACGGAGAAGCCAGCACAGATTCAAGTATAGAAATAATAAAAAACTATGAAGGGGAAATCTCTGAGTCAAAGCCTCCAAACTGGGTAAACTATTTTAATGACAGATTCAACAGATTAAAGGCAATATTGATGAGCAAGGACAGATCCGGGCTTTCATCACTATCTAACATAAAGAATATGCCACAGAGTTCCGATGTAAAATCAATAGTCATGGTTTCATCTGTTTCTATCAGCCCTGTTAAAAAATACACAATACTGGATATAGAGGACAATACCGGCAGTTATAAAGCAATAATAACAAATTCTAATCAGGAAATTCTTGAAGACCAGGTTGTGATGATAACCGGAAGAAAATACAATGATGCAATATTTGTAAAGGACATAATTTTTCCTGAAATACAGATGAGAGAAAAAGTAAAGCAGGAGATAGACGACGCATTCATCCTTTTTTTATCAGATATACATGTTGGTTCAAAACTATTTGTAAATGATGCTTTTGAAAGGTTTATAAAATGGATAAATGGAGAAATACCAGAGTATTCAAATATAGCCAAGTTAGTAAAATTCATTGTACTAAACGGCGATTTGATAGATGGTATAGGCGTATATCCTGACCAGGAAAAAGAACTTGCAATATCTGATCTTAAAGGTCAATATGATAAGCTTTATAGCTTTCTTGACAGAATACCTAAAAATATAAAGTTGATTTTATCACAAGGTAACCACGATGCTACACATATTGCAGAGCCACAACCAAAACTTGATAAAACTTTTGCAGAAAGCCTGTACAAATTGAAAAATGCTGTTTTCCTCTCAAATCCATATCAAGTTAATCTTGTTGTAGGAAAAGCAAAGATTAATCTGCTTTCATATCATGGCTTCAGTATCACTTACTATGCAAATAAGATACCTAAATACAGTAAAATGGATGCAGAAGACATAGAAAACATAATGAAGATACACCTTAGATCAAGGCATCTGGCGCCTTCGCATGGCTCAACGCAATTGATGCCTTTGCCAAGAGATTATCTTGTTATAGAGGAAACTCCGGACATATATGCTACCGGGCACATACATAAAACTCTGGCATCAATCTACAAAGGAACAGTACTTATAAATTCGTCATGCTGGCAGTATCAAACTTCTTACCAGAAAAAATATGGCATGGATCCTGATGTAGCAAAGGTTCCTGTAGTAAATATGCGTGATAAAAGCTTTCAGATACTCGATTTTCTTGGGTCTAAATCCAAATAATACAAAAAAGGTTTGAAGGAGGCATAAAATGGAAGGAAAAATAATAGTAATAGAAGGGATAGATGGAGCAGGGAAGGCTACACAGGCCAAACTTTTAAAAGAAACACTTGAAAAAGAGGGAAAGAAGGTTTCAATGTACTCTTATCCCGATTATTCATCTGTTTACGGAGAAAGAATAAAATCATTTCTTTATAAAAAGATAAACCTGAAAGTAGATGAGCTTTTTATGCTTTATATAATTGATATGGTAAAAGATAGAAGCAGTATAATAGAAGCTGTAAAGAATGGAAGCTATGTCATAATAGACAGATTCTTCTTTTCTACTATAGCTTATCAATCAGCAGGTGGCTTCTCGTATGAGAATGGAAAAGAGATTGTAAAGCTTTTGGATATGCCTGCAGTAGATAAAGTTTTTTACATAAATGTGCCGGTCGATATTTCAATGCAGAGGAAGGAAAAACAGAAGGGGAAGATGGATGTCGATAAATTCGAGAGCAATAAAAACTTCCTTTCCAAGGTCTCAACATTTTATAATAAATTAAAAAATGAGGGGTTTTATGCCAAATCCTGGGAGGAAATAGATGGAAATAAAAGCATAGAAGAGATATCTTATTTAATAAAAAAAGATTTTGATTAATTATGAAAGGAAAGTTCATAGTGATAGAAGGGATAGACAATGCTGGAAAAGGCACACAGTCGGTTCTTCTGGCAGAGCATTTAAGGTCAAAGGGATTCAAGGTTCTTTTGACAAAGGAGCCAACGAATGGTATTTTAGGAGGGATATCAAAAGCGGCATTAAACAGAGAACTCAATCTTTCAAATAAAGCACTGCAGCTTCTTTTCTGTGCTGATAGAGCGCATCATCTAGATACTGAAATAGAACCCGCGATGCAGAATGGTTTTATTGTATTATGTGACAGGTATTTCTTCTCAACATTGGCATACGGCTTTGCATCGAATATAAACTACAAATGGCTTCGTTCGGTGAATATAAGTTTCAGGAAACCAGATCTAGGTATATATTTGGATTTAGACCCGAAAACGTCTTTATCAAGATCTGAAAAACAGGTAGATGGTCTGCAGCTTTTTGACAACCTTGAAAAGATATCAAAGGTTAGGCAGGCATATCTGTCAATAGCAAAGGAATTCCATCTCAAGAAAGTGGATGCTAAAGGAACAGTTGAAGAGGTAAGTCAAAGAATAAATAAGATTGTTGATAAGTTCTTTAATATAAAGGTATAATCAATCTTATGCAAATTGGATCAAAAAGCCAGTCTTCCTTAGAATATCTCATAGTAATGGGTATAGCCATATTTATACTAGGAGCAGCTATATCCTATGCTATATACTATCAGGTAGGGTATAATTCAGCAGGCACTTCACAGGACCTTCAATTGGCAGCTACAAGTATAGCGAATGCAGTAAATTCCTTATCGGGAAGTGCTGTTGGTTCTTCTCAGCAGTTCAGTTTTTCTTCTCCAGGTTTAAACTTAGTTTCTTCAATTTGTAATACCTCTATATCTTTATCTTATGGTGGAGAGGAAGCATCTCAGTCATTGTCTTTGTATACAACGGGTGAACTGCCGGCAAGTTCTGGAACTTACGTTGGAAAAGTAACACTTGTAAAAAATAATGGCAAGCCAGAAGCACAAATAGCTATGGATTTACCAATATCCTATATTTCGACTTCTTATATTTATAATCCATCAAGTATTTTCTATAATGTTTCTTTCCTTGATACAAATGGTAATTTAGTTGGCGATGTAAATTTTACTATTATAATATATAATGATAACAAAATAGTAGCGGAGCAGAATGAAAGCACCTTATCTGGTTATTACTCCGGGAGTATAACTCCTAGCAGCGGTGGACAATTTTCTTCCAGTTCAACGGCTGAAATATATGTTAGTTCACTTAATATAATAAGCCCGTCATGTTTTCTTCCGCAACAACTCCTTCTGGTTCCAAAGAACATTTTAAATTTTGTTCCGTTGACTATAAAAAATAACCAATCAACTGCAACGCCTTCTCCGTTTCAACAAGAGGTTGTAGTTGACTCAGCAAATTATCAGCAGTATGAAGCTTCGAACTTGCAGAATGTAGAATTCTTTTATCCGAATGGGACAACAATAGATTCATGGCTAGAATCAGGGAATTCTAATACTGCTACTGGCTCTATTTATTGGCTTAAACTCAGTGGTATACCTGCTTCTTCTTCCATAACAGTTTATATGGGCTTTGCATCTAAGTCTGTAAACTTGTTTAATGACACTAATGACGGCGAGGCTCCCCAGTTATCATCAACATATGCGGAATACGATGACGGTGCTAATGTATTCAACTTTTATGATAATTTTGCAGGAACTACAGTAAATTCTGAATGGTCTCAGGTAATCCCCTCAGGAACAACAATATCTCAAAATAATGGGATTACCATAAGCACAGATTCGTCATCCTATTATGGTGGATTGATTTTAACAAATGGGTATACTGGGACCCAGATTTTTGAAGGAGATATTACTGCGGTTAGTGGCGTTGCATCAGGACTTGCTCTGCAAACTGGGAATTCGGCAACCAGCGGCGGAATAGACTTCAACTATTGGAGTGGAAGCGTCGCTTATGGAAGTATGCAGAATGGTATGACTGGCAATAATAACCCTAACTTACAAGTATCCACAGGAATTAATGGTGGAGCTTGGCTTTCATCTTCATCACAAGTCTGGTATAAAAATTATGTTGCTTATGCTGGCTCTCAGACAGCATACTCCTTACCATCAACAATATACCCTTCGATTGGCATCTATTATAGTTCACCTTCTTCATCAATAACATTTCAGTGGGTTCGTCTCCGTGCTTATCCTCCAAACGGGGTTATGCCTTCTGTAACGTTTGGTCCTGTAGAACCACAGATTACTGTTTTTGTAAATGGAGTTAAGGATGGAAATAATGGTATAGCTTATGGGACTATAACGAATATAACGGCTTTTGGCATACAAGCCAGTCACATAGGTTTGATGATAAATGGTTCTGTAGTAGTTCCATTGGGCTCTGCAAGCCTATCTTATCAAAAACCCCTGTCTGCAGGTTTGTATAACATAACTGTTTTTTCCAATCAATCGAATCTAGCAAATCAAACCTATTGGGAGGCAGTAGCTAACATACCTAAAAATGTTAAGGAGTTTGTACCAATCTCTATAACAAATCTTCAATCAACTGCAACTCCTAGTGTAT
>JAMCSP010000013.1:0-11783 GCA_023378865.1 Candidatus Parvarchaeota archaeon
AGAGCAGGATGTTCTTGCCGAGCTTATAAGAGAAAGTGATGAAAAGAGTTTGCTTAACATTAAGGCACTGAAAATTGTGCATTACAAGGACTTCAAAATTTAATCAATTGCTATCTTTATTAAACTAAAATAAATTATTTAAATAGGTTTTTATATCCAGAAAAGCATTTTAACAGTCATAAAGTAAATTTAGAAAATAGATAATCAAAAAAGGGTTTACATTGAGTAAGTTGTTGTTTGGTTCTTAGTTATAAATTAGCTCTATAAAAGTTATTATGGGGCCCCTATACCGCCCTGGCCGCCGTCTTCATTTACCATATTATTATATTGACTTAACTATTATTTAAGTTTTCAATCAGGTTCACTATTTCCGCCATTTTCATTTACCATATTATTATATTGACTGAACTATTATTTAAGTTTTAAAAATGTTAGTCGAATGGACATCTATAATTATAATACACTCTCCATAAAGAGATTAGACCTTTTGTTAATTCATAAGGTAGATACAATAGCCTATTTTTATACACTTTGTTCTTGGAAGGGTGCGCTTTGCCAACAAGAGGAATGTCAGTTCCTTGTAGATCAAAATAATCAAAATAATTATATGAACGGCCTAGCTTACCATTTATTTTTTTAAAGTGGAGTTCCGAGTATGCCATGCTGCTACATGAATCATCACCAATCTCATCAACGTACATTTTACTACCGCCAGCCTCACTGCCGAATTCTTTGCCGGCTTTTCTACCATAAACATTGCACTTTGCAATATCATTTGCTGCGTTATCACCAACTTCATTAAAATGAATCTCGCTACCTCTCGCATAATGCGCAAAGCCATCCTCTGCTTTATCAACATAAAGTTTTGAATTTTTTATCTCAATACCTGCGCCACGCCCTGCTTTTTTAGCAAATATTATGCTTCCTTTTGATCCATCTCCAAGTAGATCTCCCGCTTCAAGCACGTATACTTTTGAACCAGTTGTTTCCTCTGCTAAAGAATTACCTGCATTATAAACATGGAGCTCCGAGTTTACTATTTTATTACCAACATGGTTTCCTGCTTTTCGGGTATATATCTTACTGTTTACTGCATTTTTCCCAAGGTAGTCCCCAGCGACATTTACATGTCCTTCTGCATTTCTTAAATTGTAAAATAAGTTGTCAACAGGTTTTATTGATTTTATGTGAACCTTCTCTCCAGGTTTTATAACGTTGTTAATTGCTGCTGAAATAGATACTCCTAATGCGCTAGTTCCATTAAGGTCCTCATATATTTTTTCGTTATTGGCAGCGCTTTCAACGTCTTTTAATTTGTAATCCAAATTTTTCATTTCTCCACGCACGTATTCCTCACCTGCAATTATTGGAGCATTTGACTTAGAAAGATCAGAAAGAACTGACAGCAGTGCATCCATGCCTTTTAACCCTTTTTCATTAGTTTTTTTAATTGTATTATCAATAGAATGTTGGGCATTTTTTAATTCTTTTTCGTATTCTAATCCTTCTTCTTTGCTAATTGTATAATAAACTGGCCCGTCTAAGCTTACTCCCATTTTATTACCTCCTTTTGTTTTTATTTAAACAAAGGACATATAGAATAGTATTACTATATAAACTTTTAGCTATTGAAAAGTAATGTTTTTTATCTAAAATTTAAAGTAAAAATCAAAAAGAAAATAAACTAGAGGGCTCCCAAAAAAATCAAGTTTTATATTTGGCTTACCGTTAATTATTTAGAATCCAGAGAAGGTACAATGTTTGCAGTTAACGGTAAGGAAGCGCTTGTTTACTTTAAAAATGCATTTTATGCCGCAAAGTTAAATGACGCTAAAAACCACGTTTCTATAGATTACAAAAAATTTAATTGCCTTAATTTAAATGTGCTTATAAGCAAAGTTTAAACCCGCTAAAAAATGTATTTAAAAGGAAGAAAAGTTTAATATATACACGGAGTATAATAATTATGGTAGAAGAAAAAAAATTTCATTCTGTTTTGTCTTCAACTGCTGTTAAATTATCCGTATATTCATCCTTCTTAGATTTTGGTTTAGCAATATCGGTGTTTTTTTTACAGAGGAAACTGCTCCCGGTTGCAATGACTTCTTTTCTTCTAAACCTGTTTGACACTGCAATAGCCTATTTGACTTTTGCAATAATCGGCCTTTTCCTTGCAGCCATGGCCTTAAGATTCAGGGAAAGGGTTATAACAATAACCCCACATATGCATAAATCAGATCAGATCAGCGTAAGAAAAGTGAAGATCTCACTACCTAAAGAAACATTCAATGAAAATAAAGCTACAACTGCTATTTTGAAAGTCAGGCCAGAAGATACAAATCAAGATATACAGAGAATAGTAACCAAAAACAAACAGAACTTCATAAAGTTCAATGGCGTGTGGTATAAAGTCGCGAAGGATAAGTTCGACAAAGTTGCTAGACCGGATTATTAATTTAAATAGATAGTAATTTAACTTTTGATAATTTTATAATTAAATGAAAGGACAAGGGCTTCCAATTTCAACCTTAATTATAATAATACTAGGGTTGCTGATTTTAGTTTTAGTCGTTGTATTTGTTATTATTCCGATCTCAAAAACTTCAAGTTCAATAACTCCTCCCTCTTCTAATGTCAGTGCATTTGAGTTCACATGCAGCACAGATTGTACCTTGGCAAGTAGTCCAAATCCTGCAAGTACGTCATTTTGTACTGCAACCATGCCAGGGTATCCCTCTTTACACTGTTACAGCCAGATCCCTGGTACCACCTCTTATTTCTATGGTAGCGGAAGCTGCATTTACACAGACACATATGGTAAAAGCATAACAGCCAGCAGCAGCGACTGTTGAGCCATTTCTAAAAGTTTACTGTGTGAGAGCGTACTGGATAAATGTGTAAGAAAACTATAAATTATAAGGCGTTAAAATAATTATATGTTCACAGATTCTGAATCTAGGTTTTCTTTGGATAAGGAACCAAAAATACTTTATTATTGGAGGGATCCTGTTTAATTCGATATGGTCTCTGCTACATGGCTGGAAGGCTTTGATCCATCATATATATTTAAGTCAAAGAGAGATTTTAAATCCTGGCTTTTATCTCATATAGATCTTACATACCTGCCCGCTTATCTTCCAGACGCTAAATTGGAAGAATTCATAAAAAAAGCAATAGATTATGGATTCAGCAGGGTTTGCATACCTATTACGGCTGTTTCAAAGGCAGAGCAGTTTATTGGAGAAGACAGAAAGCTCGAATTAATAACGTTTATTTCTTCTTTTCATGGCAATAGAAACCTACTAGACGAAAAAAGGCAGGCGTGCTCTTCAGCAATTGCCTTAAAAACAAGCGAGATAGAATTCAGTCCAAATTTGTCTTTTTTAGAGGATAAACCAGATTTGTTTAAAGAAGAGGTCATTTCTATTATTGGTATAATCAAGCAAGCAAATAAAAACTTGAAGGTTTATCTAGAAATAGATAAATTACCAGATGACATGATAGAAAAAGCAATAAAATTATCGCAAGAATGCTCGCCGGATTATATAAGCATATTTATAAGACTTTTGGAGGAAGAGACGTACGATGGAGAAAATCTTAATTTTTCAAAGGAGTGGTTTGAAAAAATAGACAAAGTGCTTGGAAAAGACAAAAAAACAAATCTAAAAGTATATGGAAGGATAGACAACTTCAATAATCTTCTCCCGATTCTTTACCTGGCAACGAAATACGGCTGGAATCTGGATAATCTTAGAATAGGCACAGAATACGGTTTCGATATAATTGATGGGTTAGACGTAGCGGATTAATTTTATATATTTTATATTATCTTAATTGTTATATGGGTAACTCTTTAAGTGAAATATTGCAAAGTTACTCTAATGAAAAGCCAAAGAAACTAGATTTTTTTGATATTGTTAAAAATTATAAACTTATTAGAAATTATATTGTATTAAAAGAAGGCGACATTGTTTTGAATTCAAATTTAGACAGCGACGATATAACTGATATATTTTTTGATGATAGTGATGATACAAATTTGATGCAAGAAGCCAACAATAATACCTGGGGTTTAGAGGTAATGAAAGATTATAAAGAAGACAATTTATTAAATTACTTATTGAGAAAAGGACAAGAGTCATCGAAATATTATACTGGTTTAGAACGATTGATAAGAATTAGCAACAGTGTATATAATAACTTAATAACCAATGTATTCAAAGATTACAAAGGATACGAAAGAGACGGGGAGATTTACCCTTTAGGGTATTTATTTTATAAAGGAAGCGTAGAATGTCTAAAGATTTCAACAATTTTATGCCTTATTTTAACCATGGACAAAGACTTCAAAAAAGAAGGAGTTAAATTTAAATTAGGAGGTAAATTTATCGACACATATGGTTCCGGTACTAAAGATATCAAAAGTAAAGAAGATAACATATCACATGCATGGGTTAATGCTTATTTTCCGAATGGCGAAGTGTATATTATAGATCCAATTAATAAAATTTTTATAAATAAAGATACTGCAAAAAAAGGAATAAAAGTTGAAAATAAATTTTGGTTTTACCATTATAATTCAAAGGATATGGTCATTATAAGAAAAAATAGGTATTTATCGTAATAAAGAGCGGGAAAATCGGAATATTAAAAATATTAGTTTAGATTATAACAAGGGTAAAGGCCTCGAATCGGCAAGTTTAGTATTGTAATCAATTATATACCTTTTAAGAGTGTATCTACAAATAATAACTTCGCTTCAAAATTAGTTAATTTCTCTATACACATTAAATTATTTAAATCCGCCTAAGCTTTTATAGACGTAACTGTTTTATAAATTATGGGTCTGTTGAAGATAGTGTTTTACATAATAATCGCAATAGTCGTATTCTCGCTGATTTCCACCTACATAATAAATATAAATGCGCCGGAAGTTGCAGGTTTAATAGGCCAGTCTATAACCTCTTTCTTTAAGGGTGCTAGCTCCAATAATACACTGGTTTCAAATGGGGTTAACTTCTCTTATCCAGGGAACTGGCTTATTTTTTCTCCTTCTGTTGTAAACGGTGTGCCAATACTTTCGCAGAATAACAGCGTTTCAAAAGGAATATCAAATGAGCTTACAAACTCATCTATATCAATAATAATACCCAATTCATATGTTTCCAATATTATAGGGGATATACCCAGCATGATATCGGGAGCATTGTCAAAGAACCTGAGCCTTGCAAACATCGGCAAGTTGGTAAGCAATGTTAATTTGGTATTGGTCTCTGATTTCAATGCACCTGCTAACTTTTCAAATGCTACAAATATAAACGAAGTAAGCGGCTTTCTAAGTTCCTTCAAAATAAGCACGTTGAATTATTCAAATATTAATTTATCCGGCAAACCTGGAGTCGTTATAACCGACAGGAATGTTAGGATACCCCAGATTGAAAACATCTCCTTCAAATACGTTAAAGTGGCCATAGCCGTTACCGGGAAAACCGTCTGCATGGTTTTTGGGTTGGCTTCACAAAACAGTTCAATAAACACAGTCAACATGGCTTTCAACAGAGTAACCGAAAGCATAAAGTGCAGAGAACAGTAAAATCCTTTGATTATAAAAGATCCAGAAGCTAATATTCTGAAAAGTTTGGAGCTAGAGGGATTTGCACCCTCACCGTCACGAGCTTCAGTCGTGTGCCCTCCTGTTGGGCGATAGCTCCAAGATTATGATTGCTTGATTAATATTAATAATTATACTCACTCAAATGAAAATTTGCATACTTCATTATTAATAGCGGAACACTCTTTTTCATTTAATTTCAGCATTGTTCCGGTTAGTTTGTATGAAAGGCCGGAGAGAACGCTTCCTAAAAGAAAACATCTCTTTTCTATTGCGTCATCTACATGCAGGGCATTAAATGAATTGTATACATCTACTTCTGACAGATATCCTAAATCTGTCTTCAATGTTTTTATCTTTCCGAATCCGCTTAGAATTGATATTATACTTAAATCATTTAAACCGTATTTTTCCTTTATGACCTGTAGATTATACTGCTGATATAGCTTTGCAAGCTCTTTTCCGGCCTGATTTTCTATCCCGTATACTCCTTGTCCTATTATCTTTCTTAATTTACTGAAAAGATACGGGAAGTAAACAACCGGTATTATTTCTGAAGGGATGGAATTCACAAAAATGTCAGTCTCATCCCTGGTTATTTCTACCACCCTTAGGCTTTCATCTTTTTGGTCAAATATCTGCGAGGGTATGTATGAATACTCCCTTTTTTCACTTTTTACGGACACATTGAAGTAATCTGTATCTGAGTCACCTGTGCTTCTACATTTTTCCTCGATAACCTCAACGTCTTTGTTTGTTATTATCCTGTAGATTCCAGTTAGTATACCTATGCTGTTAAAGCAGTATGGGGAATTGGATATAAGGTTCAAAAATGAATTTGCACTTCCGTCTATGCTTATTTTGTAGGTGTTCAAATCACTGGATACTTTATTTATACGGCCTAGTCCAAGTCCTTTGAAAAGATCGAATACCTCGATTTCCGTTCTTTCTTCTCCCCTAATTTTTAATGATTTCCTTTTTACAAGGTCCTGCAAAAAAGAGTAAAAAACGGTGGAAGAAACCTCTTGAAATATGCTCTTAGTCGCAAGCCCCAATATCATATTAACGGAGTTTTGCAGCGATTCTAGGCTGCCCTTCGGCAAAACTACTACACGAATCTTGTTTAATAAATAAATGCCTTTGTCATCGTAGTACTCTAGCTTTATTTCCATATACTAGATAAATTAGCAAAATTTATATGCTTTTAAATATTGTACTTAAGATGGACAGTTTGAAGTTTAAACTCAAAACAATAATTTACATGTTTGTGGCCTTACTGGCAGTCATAATAGTCATCGTTTTATATCTGTTATTTTTTGTGAATGGTTCAGCTACAAAGAGCATTGGAAACAATTGGTTTAGCATAAATGGCGCTTCTCCAATAATCAATAACGGTAAACTATGGGTCAATTTTGCAGGCATAGAAGGGTGCGAATACTGCGCAATCGAAAGATATGCACTTTTCGATGCATTAAGCAACTTTGGAAATTGGAGTTATTACGGCAAAGAAGTAACAATAAATACCATGCCTGTAACAAACTATTCACAGCTTCCGGAGACAGATGCCTTTTTTTACCATGCATATGAGGGAGACTGGACATTGAATTTCCTTAACCCTCATTTAGTTTACACTTCTAACTACGTCAATTTTACTTCAGAGGAGCTTTATAATGACCAATATCCAGATCCTTCTCCATTACAAGCTTTTACACCTCTTGAAGATAAGTATGCAACAAAATACGATCCGCAAGGAGCGGTTCCTTTTTCGCTTATAGGGGGAACTTTCTTTGAGGTAGGGGCTGGCTCTAGTTTAGTAAGCAATGGCGTTCCTATAATATTTGCTTCAAATGGCACAGGGTACATGCCTAGCTATATAATAACCCAATTTAATACTACCGGTTCTACAATAAACAAAGGAATAACCGAGGAAGCTGATTATATAACGGCAATGATATGCAAAGACATAAACAACGCAGCCCCTGTTTGTTCTTCTTCATTGCCATCAGTATAATTAATAGCTAATCTTCATAGCGTAGGCTTGTTAATCTTTATATATAATTAATGTTTTTACTTAATATGGCATTAGCATCGGTGGCATTCGCTATCTCGGCCTTTTCTGTTGCAGCTATTATCTCTGGTATTAATCTAAAAGGATCAAGCAAAGACAAAACAACAGCAAAAACTCTTGGTGTAATAGTTACTTTAGCAGGGCTTGCAATATTTATCTCTTCCTTGCTTCTTATAATAACAACTCCCTATGGAACCGTTTATCCCGCGGCAAATGTGGAATTGATGTTTTCTCTTCTTATGTTGATATTTGCATTTGTGTGGATAACCTTTGGAATGACTCTTTTGTACAACTGGGATATGAAGTTTATAGGAGACATGACTATGGTACTTTTCGTTTTTAATATAATTGCGATAATTGCATTGTTCTTCTGGAATTCAGGTTATGCCGTTTATAGTCTCGCAGATTTCATAATAGTGGAAATAACCTTGATCTCCTACTTATTCGATGAAGTAGGCTTCTTCGCGCTCACTCATGGCAAGATGAAAGCAAGTTTGCAATCTGGTTTTCTTATTGCATCCGGCGTTCTTTCAATATTGCTGGCGGTGACTGCAAGTGGGATAATCCCATTGTAGACAGTATTGGAGGTGTTTTGAATGGTTAGCGTTAAATGGTTAGGTCATGCCGCATGGATGATAAATTTCAAGGATACTAAAGTGATAATTGACCCTTTTCTTACAAATAATCCAAAAGCGGCAATGAAGGCACAAGACGTAAAAGCAGATATGGTTTTAGTTACTCATAATCATTTTGATCACTTGGGAGATGCATTTGACATCGCAAAAAGAAACAATGCTAAATTAGTAGGCAAGTTTGAACTTTCTTTGGATGCTCAAAAAGCCGGGATACCTGAGGCAAATGCTATAGGTATGAACATAGGCAACATGACAAAATTGGGTTCATTGGAGATAGCAATGGTTCCAGCAATACACAGCGGCAATGAAGGAGGGTTTATAATACGTGGAGATGGAAAAACCATATACCATGCGGGGGACACGGCTTTATTCAGTGACATGCAACTTATAAAGAAGCTATACAAACCGGATGTTGCAATGCTCCCGATAGGCGGGTTTTTTACAATGGGGCCAAACGAAGCTGCAATTGCCGCTAAGTACATCGGAGCAAAACTAGTCTTTCCGATGCATTACAATACATTTCCTCCAATAGTGCAAGATGCAAATAAATTTGCCAAGATGGTAAAAGGTTCAAAGGTAATAGTATTAGAACCAGGTCAGGAGAAGACTATCTAAAGCTTAGGGCAAAGAAGAATTTGCGTCCTAATTGCTTATTTAAGCAGCAAATTACATATACTAAAATGGACAGTAACGAGGCCAGTTATTTCAGGTCATCATTGTCAAAGCTCATACTAGATTCAAATTTTAAAGATTCCAGCAGCGATCTTGAAAATAAAGTTCTTAAATTGGTTTCTGATTTTGAATTAACAATAGGCCAAAATAAGTTCGAAAAACTTGCAAATGTGTACAAAGAAAATAGCGGATTTTTCAACCGTGCTTTTTCTTCCTATCTTTATTCTGTTACCAGGGAAATGAACAGATACAAAAGGTATGATGGGGAGGAAGACAAGTATAAACTAGTGCTGTCCCAGGCCTCACTTAAAATGCTGGAACGAGAGCTTTCACACAAAGGCTATGACAGCGGCCTTCCAATTAAATCACTCGATTACTCTAAAAAACATGGGAAAAGATACCTTTACAAGACGGCCTTGAAGAGCCTTGAAAATGAGGGTTTTGTACAGAAAGTTAGGATTGGGCCTTATGCAGCATTATTGTCCTTGACAATGTTAGGGGCTATCCCTTTGATAAAAGAGGGATTAAGAACGCCAAGCGTTTATGCAGCTGAGTTGGTGGGGATTACTGATATTCTTCTGGCATTTAGTGGCGGGATACTTGCTTACCTGATGGGTTATGAAAAGGGCAAGCGAGATAAATAACGCGATAAATTATTAAGCTATATACATTCTTTAAAACTATTAATATATATTTTATTCATTAGATTTCATGAAATCCTATAATAAATACCGGCTTGATAATGGGCTGGAGGTTATACTAAGCCCCAATACCCACCTCCATAGTGTTTCAATATCTGTGGGTTTTAATTACGGCCTTTTTAATGAAAGTAACAGCACAACGGGAGTTTCACACCTAATAGAGCACATGCTTTTCGAAGGCACAGGTAAATTTGACAAGAAAACGTTAAAGGATTTTTTGGACAATCAAACTGTATATTGGAATGGGGAAACAGCAGCGGAGATAACCTCCTACAGATTTAAATTATTAAGTCTATCGAAACCACAATATGTATTTGATATTATTTCAGACATGCTTTTCAATTCAGTTTTTCCTGAAGATAGCCTAACAAAGGAAAAAAATGCAGTAGTAAATGAAGTGCAAAGTAATTTCGGAGGAGATTTTTCTCTGGAAGGTGCAATTCCAAGGGCCTATCTGTTAAGGAAGCCCACGACCACTTTCTTTGGAGGAGATCCCAAAAAAATAGAAGCGCTGTCTAAAGATACAATACTAAGTTTGTACTCAAATTACTATTCCCCAGGCAATGCGGTTATGACAATAGCAGGTAATTTTAACAGCAAAAAAACCATTGAAAGCATAAATGAGTCATTTGGAGGCATTAGAAAAGAGACCATAACCCCCGACTTAAATATTTACACTGGCAGAGTAAAATACAAAAGCGTTCGCATAAAAAGTTTTAACCCTTATCCCGGTCAATCCTCCATCGTATTTGGAATGAAAATTCCGGGAGCAGAGGAACTTTATAAGATATCGGCAAAAGGAAGAGCAAGTCTAGATTACATCCACAGTATTTTGGCGGATAGACTGATGGAAAGTCTGCGTGATAAATCCGGCTTGGTATACTTGGCAGATTCAGACATAGATATAAACAGGCATGCTGGTTACCTGGTTGCGTATGCAAAGACAAAGAGCAAGGATTTAGAAGAAAGCAAGAATCTACTTTTCAATGAAATAGAGAAGATAATAAATGGCGATGTTGATAACAAAAACTCAATTAGATCCAATATAAGCTTAAAAGCAAGTCTTGCCGATACATTTGATTCCACTTTAGACCATTCTATAGAAATGTTAGATTCTTCTTTGAAATATGGAAAGGACATTAACCAGCTTTATGACGAAGCAATAAATCTTACTCTAGATGATGTAAGAGCGGCAGCGGCGAATTACCTTAAAACAGAGGGACAAGACAATTCGATTCTCGTAATATCAAGTTAATTTAAAACATATTTAAATAATAAATTCACTAAAATAAGGATGCTAGGAAAGAAAGTAAAAAACATAGAGATTAAAAAGGGAGAGAGGGTTTCTGATTTAATTACTGCATTTTCAGAGAGCGGCGGATTCACTGCAAAGAAATTAGCAATAGCCTCGGATATCTTTAAAGACATGGAAAGAGACAGTAAATGCGTCAAATTCCTTTCTTTTCCAGCCGACGTGATATCAACAGGTTTAAGAGGAGTAATAGTGGATTTAGTAAAAAACAAGCTTGTAGATGTAATAATAACTACCTGCGGCACGTTAGATCATGATTTAGCAAAAGTTTGGAAAGACTACTATGCAGGAACTGAAATGTCGGATGATGCAAAATTAAGGCAGGAAGGCATTAACCGTTTATACAATATATTTATACCAAACGACAGCTACGGCTATATCCTAGAAGATAAGCTTATACCTATACTAAAGGAAGCGGCGGGACAGCAAAAAGAATATTCAACAAGTGAGTTGATATCATTTATTGGAAGTAAGATAAGCAAGGAGAAAAATGCAAAAGAGTCAATAGTTTTCTGGGCCTGGAAAAATAACATACCAATAATAGTTCCAGGCATAACCGACGGGAGTGTAGGTTCACAGATATGGATGTACTCACAAAAGGATAAAGACTTTAAAATAAATCTAATAAAAGATGAGGATCTTTTGGCAGGCATAGTCTTTAAGGCAAAGAAAAGCGGAGCTTTAATGCTTGGGGGAGGAATCTCCAAGCACCATACAATTTGGTGGAACCAGTTTAAGAACGGTTTGGATTATGCGATATACATGACTACCGCAGTTGAATGGG